>NZ_JARESR010000020.1:0-146770 GCF_046028015.1 Paraburkholderia sp. RL17-383-BIF-A
TGGCAAACGGCAAACGGCAAACGCCAAACGCCCCGCAGGCGCGGACGAACACGAACAGACACAAACGAACACGTGGAAAACGGCCCGGAATACGCGCGAAACTATCCACGCGAACCCGCGCCTTCACTCCCTGCCCAGCCGCACCGCCTTCGCATAGCCCGTCAGTTCCAGATACGCCCGTCCCACCTCCACGCCTGCGCGACTCACCCGCACCGCACCTTCCCAGTACATCGTGCCCGTCGATTGTCTTGAATCGAGTTCCTGATCGTTCATCAGCGGATCAAGTCGCCACTTCAGCGCGCCGGTTTTGACGGTCATCGACACCGGATAGGATGTGTTCGTGCGCGGCGAGCGCCATGTGCGCAGCGGGGCAAAGTCCACCTCGCGGGCGCCGAACGTCGTCACCTCGCCGTCGGGTTTGCGCAATACGGCGTGCGTCCACACGGCGTGTCCATCGCGACCACGAACCTTGAATGCCATCAGCGCAGAGCCGTCGTCGAGGTTGGCGCCCAGCCAATCCCATCCCACTGCATCTGCGTCGAGCAGGGTGCTCGACCATTCGTGATCGAGCCACGCCATGCCCGTTACGGCAGTCTCTCCATGCGACACATTACCCGCCACAACCGGCCGAACCACGCTGCCAGTCACACGCAATTGCGGCTCACTGTAGTAATAGCTCGCCTGCTCAGGCCGCGGACCTTTGCGTGAATAGCCGCGTTCGCCCTGAATCAAAGGGGCTTGAGTCGGCGTCAACACGAGATGCAACGAGAAGCCGTTTGCATCGACACTGACGTCGTAATGACCGTCTGCGGCGCGAATCATTTTCCATGCGTCGAGTTTGACATCGGTATTGGCTGGCTTCGCGTAAGCGAGGCCGAAGCCCTGACGTGCAATGCGCTGATCATGGGCAAGATGGCCGAGCGCTGGATCGCTCACTGCGGCATGGGCGATGATCAATTGCGCCGGCGCGAAAGCGCTCGGGTCGGCGTCGTCATGGCCGGTTGCCGAGCGGAAGAAGGTGATCTGAAAACCCAGCGGCCGATTATCCGGCGTAGTGAGCCAACCCGTCGCGTACCACCACTCGGTGCGAAAACTCGCATGCGCGCCGCTGTCCTGTGGGAGGGCGATTGCATGGTCAGGTGTTACCGCGGCGAATTCAGGCACGGCGGCGAACGAGCTCGACACGGCCAGCGTCCCGACGGACAGCCATCCGAGAACCCACTTGCCTTTGCGCCGACGGGCCAGCCAGGAGGAGTCAAGGGACGGTTCGCATGACATCTCGCGTGCGATCACGCTGTTGTTGGACATGGCTTCACCGAAAGCTGGAAGTGCGACTCGCGTCGCACGCATCCGCAAGAGCAAGCAAGACCCTCCGCTAACGAGATCCAGGCGCGCTGCCGCCATAAGCCTGATCCGCCGCGCCAATTTGCGCGAGAGAACTTGCATCACCAATCCTCCTTCACGGCGCGCACGGCATCCACCGACACGGCGCCGCGTCCCGCTATCACCGCCGTCGAACACGACGAGGCCAGCATGACCAACGCGACGATCCCCAACACCGTCCACGGCACATGCAGCGACATGCTCCAATGAAACGACTGCGGATTGACGACGAACACCAGGATCAGACTGATCGCGAAGCCCAGAACGAAGCCCATAGCAATGCCGCACGCGGTGAGCATGCCGCCTTCGAGCGCAAGGATGCCGAGCACCTGCGTGCGCGTCACGCCGACATGCCGCAGCATGCCGAACTCGCGGGCCCGTGCGAGCGTTTGCGCGGAAAACGTCGCCGCCACGCCGAACAACCCGATCACGATAGCGACTGCTTCGAGAAGATAAGTGACCGCAAAGCTGCGGTCGAAGATCACCAGCGTGCGCGCACGAATCTCACCCGGCAGCGAGAGGTCCAGCGAAGCGCCGAAGGGCAGTGCGCGCAGCCCCGCGACAACCCGCTCGACGCTCGTCCCCGGTCGAACGGTGACGGCCACATCGGTTGCGTTCGTGTCGCCGGTCAAGCGCCGGTAATCGGCGAGACGTATCTGGATCGCGCCGGTCTGCCGCGCATAATCACGCCATACGCCGGCCACCACGAACACATGCCCACGCTCGCCAAGCGGCAATTGCACACGCTGGCCTGACTTATATCCATACAGATCGACTATTGCTTCGGATACCCAAACAGGTGTTTCTTCCGCGTGAAATTCGGAAGGTGGCAGCGCGGCGCCGGTCATCTGCAGATTCGCGCCGGGATCGGCGGCGTCGATCTCACGTGCGAGCAAGGCGACGTCGGGTCGCGCAGGGTCGAGCGCGAGATGCGAGATACGGGCAAAGGCGGCGGTCTTGATGCCGGGCACGGCTGCCAGCAGGGATTGTTCATCGGGCCGCAGACCGCCGGTATCGCCGTTTGGTGCTACGCGGACATAGAGATCGGCGGAGAGCAGATGGACCAGCCAGTCTTCGACGGAAACGCGGAAGCTGGCCACCATGATGGCCATCGCGACGATCAGTGCAAAGCTCGACAGCACGCCACCCATGGCGATCGAAGCGTGCCCCGGCGCATTCGCAAGACGCGCCAAAGCCAGCGTGCTGACCGCGCCAGTGCGGCGCCGCCTGGCAACGGTACGGCTCGCCGCGCCGAAGATGAGTGCGGTCACGCGCGGCATCAGCGCAATCCCGCCGACCAGCAGCAATGCGACGGCCACGTAGCCGCCAATCGGCGCATCGAACAACGGTGGCACCTGCGTGAGCACGGCGGCGGCCAGCAGGCACAGCAAGGCGGGCCACGGTGTGGCGAGCCGCGCCAGCGCGCCTTCTTCCGCGCCTGCCTTGAGGGCCGCGGCGGGCCGCGCACGCACTGCTTCCAGCGCGGGGGCAAGACTGCCCAATACCGACACGGCGAGTCCAAGGGCGAGAAACAATGCGCTCGCCAGCGGTTCGAAGCCGACTTGCGGCTGGACTCCGGGAAAGTAGCCTCCGCCCAGGTCACTGCCGAAAAAATGCAACGCGCCGCTCGCCATTGCATAGCCGAGCGCGAGTCCCGCGAGTGAACCGAGCAGGCCGAGGAGTGCGCCTTCCATCAGAATCTGGCGCAGCAGTTGACCGCGCGTCAGTCCGAGCACACGCAACATGGCGAACTGCGCGCGGCGTCGCACGACGCTCAGTGCCTGCGTCGAAAACACGAGAAACGCGCCGGTGAACAACGCCACCAGCGCGAGGACATTCATATTGATCCGATACGCGTGGGACAGGCGATCCGTGCGGCTTTCGGCGTCACGGGTTTCGGATACGACCCACTGGCTGCCAAGCCGCGCTTGCAGATCGCGCCTGAAGCGTTCCCTGTCGACGCCGCGTTCGAGCTGCACATCGACGCGCGACAGCTTGCCGATTCTGCCGAACTTCCACTGCGCGGCGGCGATATCCATGACCGCGAGCCGCTGACCGGGCCGTGTTCTGACAATGCCACCCGCCACGCGCAAACGCACGATCGCCGTGCCGCTTCGCAGCGCCACTGTGTCGCCGGTTTTCACGTTGAGCCATTGCTGGGCTGCCGACGAGAGAAACACGGTATCGGCCGCGAGCGTATCGAATGGCCGATCCGGCGACGGCACACCGGTCAGATCGGGCGCAATCCGGCTTGCCTTGAACACGTCGATGCCGAGCACCGGCAGTGCCGCGCTCCGCTCGGGCACGGTGACATCGAGCGCGAGCACGGGGCTGGCCAGCGCGACATCGGGCGCGTTGGCGAGTTGCGGATAGATGGCTTCGTCCACCAGAGGTTGTGCGCCACGCACCTGGAGATCGGCCTCGCCCGACAGGCTGCGGGCTGCTGCGGAGAATTCGTTGAAGGCCGCGCTGTTGATCAACTGCACGGCGTAACCGAGCGCGACGCCGAGCGCGATCGTTGCAATTGCAACCAGTGCGCGCCCGCGGTGACTGCGCCACTCGGCGCCCAGCAGCCAGCGCGCGAGCACACGGTGCCCTTGTCCGCGCAGCCGGGGACGCGGCGGTGAATCAGCGGACATCATCGGCGGAAGGCGCCGGGGAGCGGGAAGCGAAGGGCGCGGCCGGCCGGGACGAAGCGTGCAGGCCGCCGTCGCTCAGAATCAGAATGCGGTCCGCAACGGCCGCGGCGGCTTCCGAATGCGTCACCATGATCGTGGCCGCGCCGGTCGCCTTGCTCTGCGCGCGAAACAGGCCGAGCACGTCGTGCGCGGTGTCGGGGTCGAGGTTGCCCGTGGGCTCGTCGGCGAGAATCAGCTTCGGACGATGCACGAGCGCTCGCGCGATCGCGACACGCTGCAATTCGCCGCCCGAGAGTTGGCGCGGGAAGTCATCACCGCGTCCGGTCAGGCCGACAGCCGCGAGCATATCGCGTGCGGCGGCAGCGGGCAGATCGTTGAGCAGGAGGGGCAGCGCCACGTTTTGCGCGAGCGTGAGGTGCGGCAACACGTGAAACGCCTGGAAGACAAAGCCGAGTTTTTGCCGGCGCAGGCGCGTTGCCGCGTTGTCGTCCAGACGCGAAACAGCGCTGCCGTCGATGATCACATCGCCGCTATCCGCGCTGTCGAGACCTGCCACGAGATTGAGCAGCGTCGATTTGCCGACGCCGGAATCGCCCATGATCGCAACGAACTCACCGGGCGCGAGCGTGAAATCCAGATGCGCCAGCACAATGCGCCCGGCGCCATATGTCTTGCAGAGTCCGCGGCACTCGAGCGCGGGAACGACGCCTTCGTCACGAAGCAGCATGCGGTTTCCGAAAAGTGAGGCCGGCGAGGGCGGCTTCCAGACAGGCGGCCGACGCGCCGCACTCATGCACGATGATCGGCGCCTGAGCCGCCGAAGTATATTCGGCTTCTGTAAGCCACGCTGAAGCTTGCGGCTCGCGTCGCGACAGGCCCGGAAAGCAGGCAACCGGTCGGTGCGTCGATATTCTTCTGCGCGGCATGCCGGATTATTTAGAGTGACGGATCAAAAATTTTTTTGTCCACCGGTGGACAAAATTTTTTCCGGATGCTGGAAATTCACGTCCTCCGCACCCCGAGCGTAGGCATCTTCTATTCCACCCTCGAACACGTGCTGGAGCGCTGCCGCAAAATTCAATAACGGGTTCTTATTTGCGCTCTTTTTCGCGTAAATTCGCCGCCCGACAGGCGTGCAAAAGGGTTTGTGCGTCTGCACATTTTTATCCATTTCGCAAGGGCGTGCGGGGCAACAATGCATTGCCAGCGCCGTTTCAGCGTTGTTGCGCTGCAAAAGTATTCTTATCTTGGTAATCTCCCACCCTCGGTCATTCGACTGCGGGTAAACGTGTAGCGGAAACCACCGCTTCGACGTCAATTTCAGCGAAACCAAGCCTACATTTCCATTTCAATGTCTTGCATTTTGAAGGCGTTGATACGGCGTTTTGTACTTCAAGTTTTTGACAGAGCACATGCCATTGCCTCTTCTTAGCCTTCTTATCTGGATCCCTATTGTCGCTGGCCTGGTCGTTTTGCGCGCCGGATCCGACGCGGCACGTGGTCGCACCCGGTGGCTCGCGCTGACCGGCGCGGTTGCGGGTTTCCTGCCGGTGATTCCGCTGGTGTCGAATTTCCGCAACGACGTCACGTCGATGCAGTTCGTCGAGAACGTCAGGTGGTCGCCCACGTTCGATATCGCCTGGCACCTGGGCGTGGATGGGATTTCGCTGTGGCTCGTCGCGCTGACCGCGCTCACCACGATCATCATCGTGGTCGCCTCGTGGGAGTCGATCACCGAGCGGACTGCCCAGTACTTCGGGGCGTTCCTGATGCTGTCGGGTTTCATGCAAGGCGTTTTCGCGTCGCTCGACGGCATGCTGTTCTTCATCTCGTTCGAAGCCACGCTGATCCCGCTCTATCTGTTGATCGGCACCTGGGGACAATCGAACCGCTCGTATGCCGCGGTGAAATTCTTCTTCGTCTCGTTCCTCGGCTCGCTGATGATGCTGATGTCGATGCTGTATCTGTATAGCCAGACGCACAGCTTCGATCTCGCGCTGTGGCGTGAGACGCACCTGGGCACCTGGCCGCAGGTCCTGATCTTCCTCGGCTTTCTCGCCGCGTTCGGTGTGAAGGTGCCGATGTGGCCGCTGCACACGTGGCTGCCGGACGTCCACCTCGACGGTCCGACCGGCGCTGCCGTGATGATCGGCATGCTGAAGCTGGGCGGCTACGGTCTGCTGCGTTTCGCGCTGCCTATCGCACCGCAGGCCAGCCACTTCTTCGCACCGATGATGATCACGCTCTCGCTGGTCGCCGTGATCTACGCGAGCCTGCTGGCACTCGTGCAAACCGACATGCGCCGTCTGCTCGCGTATTCGACCGTTGCGCACATGGGTCTCGTCACGCTCGGCCTGTTCGTATTCAACCGTATCGGCCAGGCCGGCGCGATCGTGCAGATGCTGTCGTACGGCGTGGTGTCCGGCGCCATGCTGCTGTGCACGGGCATGCTCTACGACCGCACGAAGACCGCGTCGATCGCCGAGTACGGCGGCGTCGCCAACACCATGCCGCGCTTCGCTGCTTTCGTGATGCTGTTCTCCATGGCCAACATCGGCCTGCCCGGCACGTCGGGCTTTGTCGGCGAGTTCATGGTGCTGATGGGCGCGATTCGCTTCAATTTCTGGATCGGCGCAATGGCCGCTTCGACCTTGATTCTGAGCGCGGCCTACACGTTGTGGATGTATAAGCGCGTGATCTTCGGCGCGATCGCTAACGCGCGCGTAGCGAACCTCAAGGATCTCGGCACGCGCGAATTCGTGCTGCTCGGCGCGATGGCATTGCTGGTGCTCGCGATCGGTATCAATCCGAAGCCGTTCACCGACGCGATCGATCCGTCGGTCGGCACGCTGCTGGCTCAATCGGAGCGCTCGGTTCATCCGTCGGAGACTGCGCCTGCTGAAGGCGACGAGCATCTGCAGGCGGCGGCGCCGGCACTCGTGTCTTCGAAGACGCGCTCGCCGGGCTGATTGACGGGCGACTTCGCAGTTGCAGCATTCGCCCGGCGAATGTTTGCTTGGCCGTTGCGTGTTTGTTCTTTCTGCATCAAGTCTCTATGTGTATCATGCGCGGCGCGGCCATTCAGGCCGCGTCGCTTTTTGTTTGTTTTAGTGCTTGTTTAAAGGGGTGTTTTGATTCGCGGATTTCCCGATGCTCTGCAACGGAGCATCGCAACCGTTCAGCTGCGCAACAGGTGTGCGGCAACGTGTCGCACGGTATTGCGGCGCAATAGATCGTTGCAAAAATGAGGGTTTATCGCGGCAAATCGTCACTCTATTATGCGAGCGCTTACTATTGGGAGAGCGGTCGAATGACGTTCGTTGATGCCGTAAAGAAGAGGCCATGCTTATGAAAGGAAAGACTCTGCGAGGGTCGTTAAGTTTCCTTTCCGCCGGCCTCGTGTTGTTGCTCTCGGGTTGCAGCAACCTCGATATTCTGAATCCGAAGGGGAGTGTGGGTCTGGCGGAACGTGAGCTGATTGCCACGTCCACCTGGGCCATGCTGATCGTGGTCGTTCCGGTGATTGCGCTGACGCTGCTGTTCGCGTGGCGTTACCGCGCGTCGAACAAGAACGCGGAATACCGTCCGGGTTGGGTGCATTCCACGGGTATCGAAATCGCCATCTGGACGATTCCGACGCTGATCATTCTGTTCCTCGCCGTGTTGACGTGGAAAACCACGCACGAACTCGATCCGTATAAGCCGCTCGAGTCGAACGTGAAGCCGATCAACGTCGAAGTCGTCGCGCTCGACTGGAAGTGGCTGTTCATCTATCCGGACCTCGGTATCGCGTCGGTGAACCAGCTGGCGTTCCCGGTCGGCACGCCGGTGAACTTCGTGATCACGTCGGACACGGTGATGAACTCGTTCTTCATTCCGCAACTCGGCGGCCAGATCTACGCAATGGCGGGTATGCAAACGCGTCTGCATCTGATCGCGGACGAAGCCGGCGACTACGCGGGCACCGCGGCGAACTTCAGCGGCAAGGGTTTCTCGGACATGAAATTCCGTGCGCTCGCCACGACGCCTGAAGGATTCAACGCGTGGGTTGCGAAAGTGCGCGCTTCGTCGGACAACCTCAGCATGGACCGTTACCAGACGGTATCCGCGCCGACCGAGAAGGAGCCTGTGCGCTATTTCTCCACGGTCGATCCGAAGCTCTTTCACAACATCATTGCCCGATACAACAACGGTAACGTCCTCGACAACATGAAGGACGCCAACTGTGCGCCAAAGGGTAAGGGGTAACGCATGTTCGGCAAACTCTCACTAGACTCGATTCCGTACCACGAGCCGATCATCATGGTGACGGCCGTGATGATCGCCCTCGGCGGTGCGACGGTCCTGGGTCTGATCACCTATTTCGGCAAGTGGCGCTATCTGTGGACCGAGTGGCTCACGTCGGTGGACCACAAGAAGCTTGGCGTGATGTACATCGTGGTCGCGCTGATCATGCTGTTCCGCGGCTTTGCTGACGCGATCATGATGCGTCTGCAACAGGCGCTCGCTTATGCGAACCCGGGCTACCTGCCGCCGCATCACTACGACCAGGTGTTCACGGCGCACGGCGTCATCATGATTTTCTTCATGGCGATGGCCTTCATGATCGGCCTGATGAACATCATCGTGCCGTTGCAGATCGGCGCACGCGACGTCGCGTTCCCGTTCATCAACTCGCTCTCGTTCTGGATGACCGCGGTCAGCGCGATCCTGATCAACATCTCGCTCGTGATCGGTGAATTCGCGCAAACCGGCTGGCTGGCTTATCCGCCGCTCTCCGAATTGCAGTTCAGTCCGGGTGTCGGGGTCGACTATTACCTGTGGAGCTTGCAGCTCTCCGGTATCGGCACCTTGCTGACCGGCGTGAACTTCTTCGCGACTATCGTGAAGATGCGCGCACCGGGCATGACGTTCATGAAGATGCCGGTGTTCACGTGGACCGCGCTTTGCACCAACGTACTGATCATGGCGTCGTTCCCGATTCTGACCGTGACGCTCGCGTTGCTGGGTCTGGACCGCTACCTCGGCATGCACTTCTTCACGAACGACGGTGGCGGCAACGCCATGATGTACCTGAACCTGATCTGGGCGTGGGGTCACCCCGAGGTGTACATCCTGATCCTGCCGGCGTTCGGTATCTTCTCGGAAGTCGTGGCGACCTTCGCCAAGAAGCCGCTGTTCGGCTACAAGACGATGGTGTGGGCGACTTGCGCGATCATGGTGCTGTCGTTCCTCGTGTGGCTGCATCACTTCTTCACGATGGGTTCGGGCGCGGACGTCAACGCGTTCTTCGGTATCGCCACCATGGTGATTGCGATTCCGACCGGCGTGAAAGTGTTCAACTGGCTGTTTACGATCTACAAGGGCCGTCTGACATTTACGCCGCCGATCCTGTGGACCATCGGTTTCATGATTACCTTCACGATCGGCGGTATGACCGGCGTGATGATGGCAATCCCGGGCGCGGACTTCGTGCTGCACAACAGCCTGTTCCTGATTGCTCACTTCCACAACGTGATCATTGGTGGCGTGCTGTTCGGTTATCTGGCCGGTTTCAACTACTGGTTCCCGAAGGCGTTCGGTTTCAAGCTGAACGAAAAGCTGGGCAAGGCATCGTTCTGGTTCTGGCAGATCGGCTTCTGGGTGGCGTTCACGCCGCTGTACGTGCTCGGCTTCATGGGCATGACGCGCCGTATCAACCACTATGACAACCCGCTGTGGCACCCGTGGCTGATTCTGGCCGCTGGTGGTGCTGCGCTGATCGCTATCGGTATCGCGTTGCAGGTGTTGCAGATCGTCGTCAGCATTCGCGACCGCAATCTGCCGCAGAATCGCGACCTCACGGGCGATCCGTGGGACGGCCACACGCTGGAATGGGCAATGAGCTCGCCGCCGCCGGTCTATAACTTCGCGATCATTCCGACGGTACACAAGCTCGACGCGTTCACCGACATGAAGTCGCGCAAGGGTAAGGAAGCGAAGCCGGTGTACCGCGACATTCATATGCCGTCGAATACGTCGGCGGGTGTGATTGCCGGTCTGTTCTCGCTGGTGCTCGGTTTCGCCGCTGTCTGGCACATCTGGTGGCTCGCGATCGTCGGCCTGGTCGGCGCGGTCGGCACCGTGATCGTCTACAGCTTCCAGAAGAACGAAGGCTATTACATCCCGGCCGCTACGGTCGCGGAGATCGAAGAGAAACGCTCTGGCGCTGGTGCGCGGGTCGCGTTGGAGGTGGAGTGATGTTAACCAAGACTATTGATGCCGGCTCGCATCACGACGCGGACCACGTGCCGTCGCAATCGGTGTTCGGTTTCTGGCTGTATCTGATGACCGACTGCATCATCTTCGCGGCGCTGTTCGCCGTGTTCGCGGTGATGAGCCACCAGTTCGCGGGTGGCCCGAGCGGCAAGGATCTGTTCGAGATTCTGGGCGTAGCGCTCGAAACGACGATGCTGCTCCTGAGCAGCATTACGTACGGCTTCGCGATGCTCGGCGCGCACAAGAAGCGCAAGGGCGTGTTGCTGTTCTGGCTCGCCGTGACCTTCCTGCTCGGTCTCACGTTTCTCGTACTGGAACTGCGCGAGTTCTCGCACCTGATCGCCGAAGGCGCCGGCCCGAGCCGCAGCGCGTTCCTGTCGTCGTTCTTCACGCTGGTCGGCACGCACGGTTTGCACGTCACGTGCGGCCTGATCTGGATGGTGGTGCTCGCCATTCAGGTGATCAGCCATCGCGACCTGACTGAACGCGACATGATTCGCCTGACGTGCCTGAGCCTTTTCTGGCACTTTCTGGACGTCGTGTGGATCGGCGTCTTCACCTTTGTCTATCTTGCGAGCGTGATCTAAATGGACCATAGCCATAACGCACACGCAGGCGAAAGTCACGGCAGCATCGGCAGCTATACGACGGGTTTCATTCTCTCCGTCATTCTGACGGTCGCGGCTTTCGGCCTCGTCATGACGGGGACGTTGACGGGCGAGCATGCGTTGCTCGCGATTGCGGGCCTCGCGTTCGTGCAGATCGTCGTGCACCTGATTTTCTTCCTGCACATGAATACGTCGTCCGAGCAGCGCTGGAATGTGATGGCGTTTGCCTTCACGGTGCTCACCGCGATCATCGTGATCGGCGGCACGTTGTGGGTCATGCACAACGTCAGCATGCACATGATGTCCCGCTAGACCGATAGTTGGATCGATCGGAAAGAAACCCCGCAAGGCTAAAGTCTTGCGGGGTTTTTTGTCGTGGCGGGCGCATGCGCGTTATCCGTTCGGGCGACCCGGACGATTGACCGGACCCGTCAACCCGCGTTAGCATCGTTTCCATGAACGCTACTGTCCCCTCCCGTCCGCATTCTTTGCGCGCATGCTGTTACGGCCTGCCGAGGGGAGCTTGCGCCTAGCGAGTCGATCTGCACACGTCCGTATCCCTGAGGCCACCCGTCACACGACCGGTGGCCTTTTTGCTTTTGAACACGCTTGACCACCCAGTGCCGGGAGGAATCTCATGCCGCTTCGTCTGTACGACACCTGGTCGCGCGCCGTGCGCGAATTCACGCCGATTCATCCCGATCATGTCGGCTTGTATGGTTGCGGGCCGACCGTGTACGACCACGCGCATATCGGCAATCTCCGGACCTACGTGTTCGAAGACGTGCTACGGCGCGCGTTGATGCTCGACGGCTATACCGTGAGACATGTGGTCAACATCACCGACGTCGGCCATCTGGTTTCCGATGCGGATGAAGGCGAAGACAAGATGGAGAAGGGCAGCCGCCGCACCGGCGAGTCGGCCTGGGCGATCGCCGCGCGGTATACGGCGGCGTTCATGAACGACTGGCGCGCACTCAACCTTCTGGAGCCTGCCGTGTGGTGCCGTGCGACCGATCACATCGCCGAACAGATCGACTTTATCGCGGATCTCGAACGTAACGGGTACACGTATCGCACTGTCGACGGCATCTATTTCGACACGAGCCGGCAAGATGATTACGGCTATCTGGCGCGTCTGAACGTGGCGGGCTTGCAGGCGGGAAAACGTGTTGCCTCCGGCGAAAAACGGCACGCGACCGACTTCGCGCTATGGAAGTTCAGCCCGCCCGGCGCCGCCCGGCAAATGGAGTGGGAAAGCCCGTGGGGGCGCGGTTTTCCCGGCTGACATATCGAGTGCTCGGCGATGTCCGCGAAATATCTGGGGCCGTGGTTCGACATTCATTGCGGCGGCGAAGATCACATTCCCGTGCATCACAGCAACGAGATCGCGCAGACCCAGGCACGCCACGGCACGCGCCTTGCCAACTTCTGGATGCACGGCCATTTCCTTTTGCTGGACGCGGGCAGGATGTCGAAGTCGAGCGGCGATTTCGTGCGCTTGCAGACGTTGATCGAGCGCGGCAACGATCCGCTTGCGTACCGCTATCTATGCCTTGGTGCGCACTACCGAAGCAGCCTGCGTTTCAACGACGCCGCGCTGGACGCCGCACAAGCCGCGTTGGATCGTTTGCGCAGAACCTATGTGAAATGGCCGCAAGGCGGCACACCGGACGCGCAAAGCGTCGCGCGCTTCAAGACCGAGGTCGATTGCGACCTGAACCTGCCGCGCGCGCTCGCGGTGTTATGGGATGTGGTCAGAAGCGATCTGCCGGCGGCGACGCGAAGGGCGACAGTCGATCGCTTCGATGCCGTGCTCGGCTTGGGTCTCGCCGACTGGCGAGACGATGATGCGTTGGAGATTCCCGCGGATATGGCGGCCTTGGCGGACGAACGCGCAAAAGCACGCGCGGCGAAGCAATGGGCCGAAGCAGACCGTTTGCGTGAGGTGTTGATGGCCGGCGGCTGGCTGGTCGAAGACAGTGCAAGCGGCCAGACACTGAGGCAGCGAGACAGGAGCCGATAGCGCGTCAGGCGGCGTGACGGAGGCGCTCAGACTCGCGCACTCGCCACGCCACGGCGCAGGCTTTCCACGCCGCTTCCATCGGGCCGTGCCGGCGCATTACAGCGGCACGATGGTCGGTTCCGAATGCGACGGCAGCTTGCCAAACGGGAAGTAGACCGGTCCGCAGCCGGGATGAACCGGCGGACACGGATTCCAACCGCGTCGAACGAACACCGGCTGCAATTCGCCGGGGCACACGGACGGCGCTTCACGAGTCAGGCAAGCCATGCCGCCGCGAATGGATAGCGACGCCGCACGGTCGAGGTCTTCGGTACGGGCCAGGTCTTTGAGGACGAGCGTTTTCATGGTGGATCTCCAACGGAGTGAGTGGATCGAAGAGAACGGTGATTGCCGCACTCAAGCCGATCGATTGCACACACCGTGCCATCGGCGTCAAAGCGGCGTGCCGCGTGCGTCTGCGCGATCTTTCGAGGCATGTGTGATGGAAGCCGGCCAACTGGCTGCAGGCTGGTGTCGGCGGTTCGCCGACTTCTGTTGGCGAGGCGTACAGGCGTGAAGTCCGCGGAAAATCACGGCACAATAGACGGCCACCATGAACCGCGCGCATGGCGCGCGCAGTTCGCCGATTTTCGTCAGCAAGGTAGGGAGAACCCATGAGCCAGCTCAAAGCCGTCGAGTATTCCGCGGCGTCGCCGGAAGTCAAAGCCGTCTACGACGATATCAAACAGACCCGTCAGGTCGAAGACGTCAACAATTTCTGGAAGTACATCGCCCAACATCCGCCTACGCTCGCGCGCACGTGGGAGAGTCTGAAGGATGTGATGGCGCCCGGAGCACTCGATCCGCTGATCAAGGAACTGCTCTACGTCGCGGTGAGCGTGACGAACAACTGTGGCTACTGCGTGGCGAGCCATACGGCGGCCGCGCGCCGCGCCGGCATGACCGACGAGATGTTCGGCGAATTGCTCGCGGTAGTGGGCATGGCCAACGAAACAAACCGGCTCGCGGTAGGCTACCGCGTGCCGATCGATCCGGCGTTCGAGTAGCCGCGGCAGTTAGCGCGAGACGCTGCGCCATCCCGCGAGCAAGGCGGGAAGCTCGGCCATGTCCCTGAACACGTGCACGGCACCGGCGCCGTGCAACGCGGTCGCGCTGCTGTGGCCGAGTTCGACCGGGCAATAGCCGAACACCGTGGCGCCCGCTGCAACCCCCGCCGTCGCGCCCGTCACGGTATCTTCGACCACGGCACAGCGCGCCGGGTCCACGCCAAGACCGGCAGCCGCGGCGAGGTACACATCGGGATAGGGCTTGCTGCGGGGCATTTCGTGGCCGCTGAAAATGCGTCCTTCGAAGCAATCGAGTATCCCGGCCTTCACGAGTTGCAGTTCGACCTTGATCCGGTCCGCGCCGGATGCGACCGCGATGCGTCCATCGAGCGACGCATGCAACTCGCGCACAGCCAGAGGCGCGCCGGAAATCGCGCTCAGTTCGAGATCCAGCGCCGCATTGCGGCGCGCGCGAAACTGCATGAGCCAGTCAGTCGTGATCGCAAAGCCGGTGCGCGCTTCGATCAGCGCGGCTTCGTCCCTGACGGCTTTGCCGACGAAAATACGCATCGTCTCTTCGACGCTCAATGGCCAGCCGAGCTCGCCGAGCATTTCGGTGAGCACACGGTTGGTGATGGGTTCGGAATCGACGAGCACGCCGTCGCAGTCGAAGAGTACGGCGTCGAAAGGGAAATCGGCCATCGGGCAGGGGAGGTGCAGAGGTTGCGGAACCGGCAAGGATACCTCACCGGCTCGCGCGCCTTACCGAAGGCATCGTTTTTTATTCATTTGCATAACGCTTGCTGTCGTTCTGCTGACGCCACAAGCGATGCGCGAACGGCTGCGACTCTGCGTCTCGCGTCTCAGCGCGAGTTTTCACGCATCCTTCTTCCCTTTTGAATTTTTCAAACGACGCGCAGCGACGGGTTTTTCCCGCCGCTGCGTTCAAGAAGAAACGAAGCCGCTTGCGGCCTCGGCTTTCATGGGAGAAACCAGCATGACATCCACCAAACCCGTTCGTCTTTTCACCTCCGTGCTGACGGCCGCGCTGACCTGCGCCGCCTCGCTCACGGCCGCGCCGGCCTTCGCGCAGGCCGTGATCGTCGCGCCGATGGCGCCGCCGCCGCCTCGCGTGGAAGTGGTACCGGCACCGCGCGCCGGTTATGTATGGGATCAAGGCCGCTGGCGTTGGGATCAGGGGCGGTATGTCTGGGTGCCCGGCCACTGGCAGCGGGTGCGCGTCGGTTATCACTGGGTGCCTGGGCATTGGGTGCAGCGCGGGCCCAACTGGCGCTGGATCGAAGGCCACTGGGCATGACCGGAGGGCGCTTCTGCGCTCGACGTTCCGTGACGTGCTGCATTCTTCACTCAGGCGGATCGCTATGAAAACGCTTCTGATAATGCTGCTGGCGGCCACGCTCGCCGGCTGTGTGGTGTATCCCGCGCGGCCGGCCTACTATCGGCCGGCGGTCGTCGTATATTGACCATGGACGGGGACGGCAAGACGCCGTCTCCGCGATCCGCGCGCTGTTCGATCAGGTGCGCGCACAACGATCCGAATGAGGGGAAGCCCGCATGAGATGCCTCGAAAGGAGCGGCACCAGGTGACCGAGGTTCGTCTTGCGACGCGGTCCATGTGGTGCGATGAACTCGCGCCGCGGAGCGTCTTGCCTTGAGCGAACGCGATCCCGACGCGGAACTGCTCGAACAGATCGGCCGGCAAGATCCGGCCGCCGTCCGTTCGCTCGTCTCGCGCAAGCTGCCGCGTCTGCTGGCGCTCGCCACGCGCATGCTGGGCGATCGCATGGAAGCGGAAGACGTGGCGCAGGAGGTGTTCGTGCGGATCTGGAAACAGGCGTCGCGCTGGCGGGAAGGGGAGGCGAAATTCGACACGTGGATTCATCGCGTCGCGCTCAATCTCTGCTATGACCGGCTGCGCGGTCGGCGTGAAGATCCGCACGACGAGATGCCGGAAGAAATCGATCCCGCCGCGCTTCCCGAGGTAGGTCTCGAAGCACGTGCGCAGGAGCAGCGGGTTCGCGACGCACTCGCGGCGTTGCCGCCACGGCAGCGCGAGGCGCTCGTGCTCAACTACTACCAGGAAATGTCGAACATCGATGCCGCGGCCCTGATGGGCATCACCGTCGATGCGTTGGAAAGTCTGCTGGCCCGCGCGCGCCGCAATCTGCGTGCTCAACTGGCCGGCAGCGGCCTTAGCAAGGACAAGTCATGACGCCCGAAAGATTCCATCAGATCGTCGAGGCCTACGGTGCCGAGCCGCGCCGCTGGCCGCAACAGGACCGCGCGGCGGCACAGGCGTGGGCCGAAGCGCATCGCGAGCAAGCCGACGCGTTGCTCGCGCAGGCGGCCGGCGTCGATGCATGGCTCGCCGCCGACAAGGTCACCCCGCCCGGCGCGGCCCTGTTCGAGCGCGTGCTGGACGCTGCGCCGGGTCGCCGGACTGTGCCACGGCGGCGCTTGTGGTGGTCGGGCGCGGCGATAGCGGGCGTTGGACTGATGGGCGGCGTGGCCGGCGCGCTTGCGGTGTCGTTCTTCGTTCTGGCGGGCGCGGCGCAGCAGGTCTCGCCAGTCCATGAGTCATCCTATTTAACTTCGAGCTTTGGTGGTTCGTCCGCCGATTGGAGCGACGAATGAACGGCCGGACCTGGAAAATCGTGCTGGTCGCCTCGCTGGTGCTGAACGTGTTTCTGGTGGGCGCGATCGTCGGTGGTGCTTATCAATGGTTTGCCGCGCGCGGCGCGGTGGCGCCGGTGCTGGCGCAACAGCGCGCGCTGCGCTTCGCGGCGCAAACGCTGTCCGCCGACCGCCAGAAGGCTTTCGTCGACAGCCTGAGGGACGCCCGCCGCGAAGGCCGGCAATATGCTCGCGACGGTCGTGAAGGGCGTCGCGACGTGTTGCGTCTGCTGGCGGCCCCACAGTTCGATCGCGCGGCGCTCGATGCCGCGCTCGCCCGCACGCGCGACGCGGACAGCCGCCTGCGCGCGCAAGTGGAAGGCAGTGTGGCGGATTTCGCGGCGACGTTGTCGCCCGAGGAGCGTGTCCGGTTCGCCGACAGCCTGAAACTGCGCGGGCAGTGGCGCGAACCCCAGCCGGCGGCGAGTGCGAAGAAGCCGGCAAATCAGGCATCGAGCGAAGCTTCTGGCGATTAAGAAGCAACAGCAAAAAACAGCCACACAGCGCGGGCGTTCGCGACGGATTTGCCCGAGGCAGCCGTTTAAAGACTATCCAAAGCCGAAGAGGATGGTATGGCCAACTCACCGAACCTGAACGCGGCAGCGATCGCGCTGAATCGCTTCGGCCTGGGCGCGCGCGCCGACGATACGCCTCCCGCCGACCCGAAAGCGTGGCTACTCGCCCAGCTCGAACAGTACCAGGCGCGGCCGGCCGCGTGGGCGAGTCAGCCGGACTCGGTGGCGCTTTCAACCGAGTTGCTGCAGCAGCGCATGCAGTTCACCCAGCAGGCTCGCCAGAATGCGGGCGAGGGCGCGGCGAGCCAATCCGCGATCGGGCGCAATTCGGCGCAGCCTGAGGCGAGAACAAACGCTCAACGCGACGCGCAATCCAGCTCCCGAGCTAACGCGCAAGCCAACGCCCAAGCCGCGACCCAGGCAAACGCTCAAACTGCGAGACAAGCCGAACGAAAAGCCATGCGTGGTGAAATACTCGACCTGTACCGCTCATCCGTGAATGCCCGGGTGACGAGTGCATTGACCACGCCGACGCCGTTCGTCGAGCGGCTCGTGCATTTCTGGGCCAACCACTTCGCGATATCCACCGAGAAGCCGGGCGTCGCCGCACTGGCGGGCGCATTCGAGGCCGAAGCAATTCGTCCGCATGTGCTGGGTCGCTTTGAAGACATGCTGGTGGCCGTGGAACGTCATCCGGCCATGCAACTGTTTCTCGACCAGACGCGCTCGGTAGGGCCGGACAGCATGGCGGCCCTGCGTGCCGCACAGCGTAATCCGGATCGCAAACGCGGCCTGAACGAAAACCTGGCGCGCGAGATCATGGAACTGCACACGCTCGGCGTGCGCAGCGGCTACACCCAGGACGATGTCACCGAATTTGCCCGCGCGCTAACGGGCTGGAGTGTCGCGGGCAACCCGGCCAATGTCGGCAACGCGGGCCGGATAGCGATGCGGCAGAGCGCGGCGCCGGGCACCTTCGTGTTTCGCGCCGCACTGCATGAGCCTGGCTCGCGGACCCTCATGGGCCGCCGCTACGACCAGCCCGGAGAAGAGCAGGCGCTCGCCATCCTGCATGACCTCGCAAGTGCGCCTGCGACCGCGCGGCATATCGGCGGCAAACTGGCCCGTCATTTTGTCGCTGACAATCCTCCGCCCGGCGTGAGCGAGCGGCTCGCCAGTGCGTTCGAGCGCAGCGGCGGCGATCTGCCGGCCGTGTACCGGGCGTTGATCGAAATGCCGCAAGCGTGGTCGCCCACTGCCGTGAAGTTCAAGACGCCATGGGAATGGACCATTTCGTCGATGCGCGGACTCGGCTGGCGCGACCTCGGCAGCCAGCAGGCGGCCCCGATTCTTACCCAGCTCGGCCAGCCGGTGTGGCGGCCGGGGTCGCCGGCCGGCTACGACGACATCGCGGCAAGTTGGGCCGCGCCCGACGCGCTCGTGCGCCGGGTCGAAGTGGCGCAGCGTTTCGCCGCGCGTGTCGGCGACCGGCTCGACGCCCGCTCGCTCGGCCAGACCTGGTTCGCCGGTTCGCTCAGTGCGCCGACGGCGACTGCGGTGTCTCGCGCTGAAAGTGCGTCCACGGCGATCGCGCTGTTACTGGTCTCGCCGGATTTCCAACGGAGATGAATGCCATGCTGTCACGCCGCAAGTTTCTGAGCGTCGCCGCTGCCGGCGCGGGCGCGATGCTCGTGTCGCCGCGGATCGCGTTCGCAAGCGTCGCCACCGAGCGCCGCTTCGTGTTCGTGATCCAGCGCGGCGCCGCCGACGGTCTGAACATCGTCGTCCCCTACGCCGAACCCGCCTACGCCACACTGCGTGGCGCGCTCGCCATCGACACCTCGAACGCGCCGCGTCTGAACGGCACCTTCGCTTTGCATCCAGCGATGGCGCAGATCGGCGCGATGTATGCGGACCAGCAGGCGCTGTTCGTACACGCGGTGGCGTCGCCGTATCGGGACCGCTCGCACTTCGACGGACAGAACGTGCTCGAGACCGGCGGTACGTCGCCGTATCAGATGAAAGACGGCTGGCTGAACCGGCTCGTCACGCAGTTGCCCGCCACGCGCGAGAATGCGATTGCATTCGCGCCGACCGTGCCGATGGCGTTGCGCGGCGCGGCGGGTGTGACGTCGTATGCGCCCTCGGCGTTGCCGCAAGCGCCCGATGATCTGCTCGCGCGCGTTTCGCAACTCTACGACCAGGACGCGCAGTTGCGCCCGTTGTGGGAGTCGGCGATGACCGCGCGCGGCCTTGCCGGCGACGCCGGCGCGCGCCAGGATCCGGCGAGCCTCGGCAAGCTCGCTGCCGGCTTCCTGGCGCGCGAGAACGGCCCACGCATCGCGATGATCGAAACCGGCGGCTGGGACACACATAGCGCGCAGAACGCACGCCTCGCCAATCAGTTGAAGGCGCTCGATACGATGCTCGCCGCGTTGCGCGACGGCATGGGTCCATTGTGGAGCAAGACCACCGTGCTGGTCGCGACGGAGTTCGGCAGAACCGCCGCGGCCAACGGCACGGGCGGCACCGATCATGGCACGGGCTCGGTGGCGATGGTGCTGGGCGGCTCGGTGCGGGGCGGACGAGTGATCGCCGACTGGCCGGGTCTCGCGCCTCACAACCTTTACGAAGCGCGCGATCTCAAACCAACGACTTCGCTCGATGCGCTGATCGCCGGCACTGCGAGTGAAAGCCTCGGACTCGATCCACAGCGTACGGCGGCTGTGCTGTTTGGCCAGACGGCGGCGGGGCGGCCGTTGGCAGGCATCGTGCGAGCTTAGTGTGGCGAGCGGACCTCGGGCAGATACGCCGTGCGATCAGGTTGGCTGCAAGCTCGCGTGACGCAAGTCCCACTGCGACGCTGAGTTTCAAATACCAGGACGACAGGCGGCGCCTCACGCTCTCATTGAGCGACGAGCGGCGCCGCCTGTGGTCACCAGGCAACTCACCGGGTGACAGAAGAGGCGCTTAACCTCCGCCGCCCTGGGTGCCGATAGTCAGCTTGTTATTCACCGACTTCACACCCGCCACATTCTTTGCCACTTCCTCCGCCTGCGGAATCTGCGCGCCGTCGGGCACCGATCCCGTCAGCGTGACTACGCCACCGCGCGCCCGGACAAACACGTTCGACACGTCAAAACCCTGCGCTTTCGACAGAGCCTTGCGCACCTGCAGACCCAGCGAGCGGTCCGCCTTCTTGACCGTTTTGGCGCTGGGCGCCGACGCGTCGGCGGACGGCGCCGCATCGCTCGACTGGGCATAGGCGCTGGACGCAGTTGCCACACACAATGCGATGCCCAGCGCCTTCAAAAGATTGACTGTTTTCACGTTTTCTCCATCCTCGAAAAGTTGATGTCGCTTTGTTGCATGCAAAAAACCACGCGCTTGCGAGCACTTTGCCGCCCACGAGGAGCACTCTGTCTTGTAGAAGAGTCATGCCGCGTCGCTCCCGGCGCGCTTAAACAATACTCCAGCGCACGCGCTCATGCTGGAAAAACTGGCTGGAGCGCCGCATGGGGAGCGGTTCAGGCCAACATTGCGCTGGCTGTTGCTGATGGCATCGAGCAAGTCTGCTTACGCGATTCGGGCTGCAAATTCGCCGGCGCCGCAGCGCCTAAAACCAGTTCGGCGCCATGCTGAGCGTGGTGTCATCCAAAGCCCGCAGCGTCTTTAGCATCAACGCGACGCGCGGCAGTTCCCAGCGGAAGAACCACTGGCACGCATGCAGCTTGCCGCGATAGAAGTCCGCGTCTGCCTCGGTATGCGATGCGCTCAGTCCGGCGCTGGCGACGATCGCTTGCCGCAGCCACGTCCATGCGATCACGATATGGCCGAAGGCTTCGAGAAACGCATTCGCGTTGGCGAGTGCGCGTTCGCTGTCTTGAGCCAACGCGGGCAGCAGTGCTTCGATCGTGGCAGTCAGGTCGGTCCATGCTTCGCCCAACGCAGCGGCGTGCGCATGCAGTGGTGCATGCTCGCGCGCCGCATCGATCGTGCGTTGGATCTCACGTGCCAGGTGGCCGAGCGCGGCGCCCTGTTTCATCGTCACCTTGCGGCCGAGCAGATCGATGGCCTGGATGCCGTGGGTGCCTTCGTGAATCATGTTCAGGCGATTGTCGCGATAGAACTGCTCGACCGGGTATTCACGCGTATAGCCGTAGCCGCCGTGAATCTGGATCGCCAGGCTGTTCGCTTCCAGACACCATTGGGACGGCCAGGATTTCACCACCGGCGTCAGCAGGTCGAGCAGCAGGCCCGCTTCGGCGCGTGCCGTGTCGCTCTCGCCGGTGTTCTGTTCATCGACGAGACGCGCCGCGTACAGGCACAACGCATAAGCCCCTTCCACATAGGCTTTTTGTGCGAGTAGCATGCGGCGCACGTCGGCGTGTTCGATCAGCGGCACTTGTGGATCGAGTGGGTTCTTGTTGTCGGGACGACGCCCTTGCGGCCGTTCGCGTGCGTAATCGAGCGAGGCCAGATAGCCGCGGTAGCCGAGCATGACCGCGCCTAGACCGACGCCGATGCGCGCCTCGTTCATCATGTGGAACATGGCGGCGAGACCCTGGTGCGCTTCGCCCACCAGTTCGCCGATGCATTGACCGTGTTCGCCGAACGACAGCATGGTCGACGTCGTGCCGCGCCAGCCCATCTTGTGAATCAGTCCGGCGAGCGCGACGTCGTTACGCTCGCCGAGCGTGCCGTCTTCGTTGACGTGGAATTTGGGCACGGTGAAGAGCGAGATGCCTTTGACGCCCGGCGGCGCGCCGGGAATACGCGCCAGCACCAGATGCACGATGTTCTCGCTCAGTTCGTGGTCGCCGCCTGAAATGAAAATCTTGTTGCCGCGAATCGAATACGTGCCGTCCGCATTCGGCGTGGCGCTCGTGACGAGATCGGAGAGACTCGAGCCCGCCTGCGGTTCCGTCAACGCCATGGTGCCGAACGCGCGGCCTTCGAAGAGCGCTTGCAGATATTTTCGCTTCTGTGCCGCGCTGCCGAAACGTTCGATCACGTTCGCGTTCGCCGTGGTCAACATGGCATACGACGCAGTGGCAATGTTCGCACCCTTGAAGAGTGACAGGCACGCGAACGAAATCACCGAGGGCAGCTGCATGCCGCCCCATTCGTAGTCTTTACCCGCAGCGAGAAAACCGGTGGCGCGCAATGCGTCGAGGGCCTGCTTGACCTCGGCGGGCAGGGTAACGCGCTGACCGTCGAACTGCGGTTCGTGTTCATCGGAGAGACGGTTGTGCGTCGCGAATTTTTCCACGGCAACCGCATGCGCGGTTTCGAGTGCGGCGTTGAAGGTCTCGCGGCTGTGATCGGCATGGCGCGCGCGCTGCGTGAGCGTCTGCGCTTCGAGCACTTCGAACAACTGGAACTCGAGATCACGCGGGTTGATGATCAGCGCATCTTGCATGACAGAAGACCCGTAGAAAAAGTAAGCCGTTATGCGCAACAGGTGCGCAACGCATAAGGAAAAACACAACCGAATGCCTCAGCACGGCAGGGCTGAAAAGCGCGTTATCCGGGTAATTCCCAATGCTCCGTCTGGCGGCGTTGCATGTCAGTTTATAACGAAAGTGAATGAGCGTGCTTTTATTTACAGGCTGAATTCCGGCACGTATGATGGACGAACAATGTGGTCAACCACTCTGCACAGCAGAACAATCTGGAGGAGCGACGCAATGTCTGTGAAGGACCTGTTTCGACTGGACGGCAAGGTTGCACTGATCACCGGAGGCTCTCGCGGACTGGGTCTGCAAATGGCCGAGGCACTCGGCGAAATGGGGTGCCGCGTGGCCATTACCGCGCGTAAGGCCGACGAACTCGCTGAAGCAAAAACGCATCTGCAAGAGCGCGGTATCGAAGTGCACACGGTGGTCAACGACCTGCAGCGCTTCGAGGGCATTCCCGGCCTCGTGGATGAAGTGCTGGGCGTGCATGAGAGTATCGATATTCTGGTCAACAACGCCGGCGCGACATGGGGCGCACCCGCCGAAGACTATCCCGACGAAGCGTGGCACAAGGTGATGAACCTGAACGTCAATGCACCGTTTTTTCTCGCGCGAGAAGTCGGCAAGCGCAGCATGATTCCGCGGCGCGCGGGCAAGATCGTCAATATCGCATCGGTAGCGGGGCTGAAGGGATCGCCGCCGGGCATGAACACGATTGCGTACAACACGTCGAAGGCCGCCGCGATCAATTTCACGCGCGCGCTGGCTGCGGAATGGGGCAAGTACAACATCAATGTCAACGCGATCTGCCCGGGCTTTTTCCCTTCGAAAATGTCGGCGGGTCTGCTTGGCAAACTGGAAGACTCGATCGTTTCGCGCACGCCGTTGCAGCGCCTGGGTGGCGACGAAGATCTCAAAGGCCCGATCGTGTTTCTTGCGAGTGAAGCGTCGCGCCATATTACCGGTCAGGATTTCGCGGTGGACGGTGGCGCGATCATCGTCTAGGTGCGACGCGGGTCAGGCGTGACGATGTGAACGAAGCGCGCGGCTCGGGCAAACCGCGCGAACCGGGCGAACCGCGCGCGGACACTAAAAAATCAGGAGACGCTGATGAACGAACGCCATCATGCGCATTGGCCGCCGCAAGTGCCACTGCATTTGACGCTACCCGAGACCAGTCTTTTCTATAACGCTGAAGTCTCGGCGGCGCGCTTTCCCGACAAGCCGTTCGTCATCTTCTACGACACGGCGATCACGTTTGCAGAATTCAAGGACGAATCCGAGCGGGTTGCGGGCTTTCTGCAGCAGGAGTGCCAGGTCAAGGCGGGCGACCGTGTTCTGCTCTATATGCAGAACAGTCCGCAATGGATCGTTGCTTATTACGGCATTCTTCGGGCGAACGCCGTGGTGGTGCCGGTCAATCCGATGAACATGACCGCGGAGTTGGCGCATTACGTCGAAGACAGCGGTGCGACTACGATCATCGCGCCGCAATGTTTGTTCGCGAACGTCGAGCCGTTGATCGGCAGCGGGCCCGGCAAGGGCATCGAGCACGCGATCGTCGCGACGTATAGCGATTATCTGAAGCGGCCGTCGCCGATTCCCGTGCCTGAATTCGTCGCCGCGCCGCGTAAGACCTTCGACATTGCCGGCGTCACGCCGTGGCGAGACGTGATCGAGCGGCACATCTCGCCGGGGCCGCTCACCACCGGTCCGGACGATCTGTGCGTGATGCCTTATACGTCGGGGACCACCGGCAAGCCGAAGGGCTGCATGCACACGCACCGCAGCGTGATGAGCACGCTGCTCGGCGGCTGTGTGTGGTTCTCGGCGCCATCTGACGGTGTTTATCTATCGGTCTTGCCGCTCTTTCACGTGACGGGCATGCAAGGCGGCATGAACAGCGCGGTCTTCTCGGGCGCAACGATCGTCCTGTTGCCGCGCTGGGATCGCGAAGCGGCAGCGCTATGCATGCAGAAATATCGCGTCACCGCATGGCAATCCATCTCGACGATGATGGTCGACTTTCTGTCGAACCCCAAGCTTGGCGAATACGATCTGTCGAGCCTCACCGGCACGCGCGGCGGCGGCGCGGCGATGCCGGACGCGATTGCGAGAAAGCTCAAGGCGCTGACAGGACTCGATTATGTGGAAGGCTACGGTATGACGGAAACGATTGCCGGCACGCATATCAATCCGCCGCACCGGCCGAAGCCGCAATGCCTGGGCATTCCCGTGTTCGACGTGGACTCGCGCGTGATCGATCCGGTCTCGCTACAGGAATTGCCGCAAGGCGAAACGGGCGAGATCGTCACGAACGCGCCGCAGGTCATGCAGGGTTACTGGGGCAATCCGAAAGCGACGGCGGAGGCGTTCATCGAACTCGACGGCAAACGGTTTCTGCGGACTGGCGATCTGGGCCATATCGACGAAGACGGTTATTTCTTCATGACCGATCGCCTGAAACGCATGATCAACGCGTCCGGTTACAAGGTATGGCCGGCCGAAGTCGAGGCGCTGATGTACCGGCATCCGGCGATTCACGAGGTGTGCGTGATCGGCGTGAAGGACGAGAAACGCGGCGAGACCGTGAAAGCGCTGGTCGTGGCGGACGCGGCGCATGCAGGCACGATTACTGCGCAGGAGATCATCGACTGGGCGCATGAGCAGATGGCCTCGTATAAGGCACCGCGCATCGTCGAGTTCGTCGGGTCGCTGCCTAAATCGGGCAGCGGCAAGATTTTGTGGCGGAAATTGCAGGAAGAGGACGCGGCGCGCACGGCCGGCTCGTGAGGATCGTCTGCTTGACGAAAAACCCGCTCGCGGCGCTGAGAATACTCTTCGGATGGTTTGCCTGTAAGCTCTAATCGCGAGTCCGCAGTGGTTGCAGTGCGCGGCTCGTGGCGCTGGACAAAGGCGTGCAGACAAGCTTCGAAGCTATTGCCAACTTTCGAGAGGGGATATTGAAGATGAAGAGCTTTGCCGTTAAACAGATCATGCTCGGACTTGCCGTCACCGCCCTGGTGGCAGGCAGCATTCCGCTCGCCGCGGCTCAAGATGCCAGCGGCGCTGCTGCTACCGCGGCACCCGCCGCGGCAAGCAGTGCGAAACCCACCAAGGCCGAGCGCAAGGAGGCACGCAAGCAGGCGCGTGCCAAGAAGAATGCCGAGTTGAAGAAGCTCGAAGACGCAGGCTACCAGCCGGCCCAGAATGATCCGACCTATCCGGACAAGCTGCAGAAAGCCGAGAAGAAGGCCGGCGTCGGAGCAGGCGCGAGCCAGTAAGCGTGACTGCAGCCGCGCGACGTGATTGAATTTCGCGCGGCTGCCGCCGGGACGCGCCACCGTGTTGCACGCGTGCGCATGCGGGCGGGAGAGATGCGAGCCGACTCAACCCAACCCAACCCAACCCAACCCACTCAGCGCGCGCCGAGCGTCTCGATCAGCATGTCGACGAACGCCTTCACACGCGCCGTCATTTGTAACTGCTGTGGATACACAGCATAGATGTCGGCACCCGGCGTGCGGTAGTCGGGCATGACGTGGACGAGCCGGCCATCGGCGAGATACTCCGCGATATCCCACTCGGCGCGCATCAGAATGCCGTGGCCGTCCAGCGCCCATTTCACTGCGATTTCCCCGTCATTGGTGGTGAGGTTGCCACGCACGCGCACCGTTTCGGTCTGCTCCGCGGCGCCGCGTCCGCTGGTCAGACGCCAGAGCCCGTAGCCATCGCCGCCCTGGCGAATGCCGATGCAGTTGTGCTGGGCCAATTCCGCCGGGCTACGCGGCGCTCGCCGTTGCGCGAGATAGCGCGGCGCCGCGCACAGCAGGCGCCGGTTCGATGCCACCCGGCGCGCGATCACGCGCGCATCCGGTGGTTCGCCAAAGCGCACGCACACGTCGAAGGCGTCGTCGCTGAGCGGCGGCGGGTCGACCGACAACTGCAACTGCACGTCCACTTCGGGAAAGCGCCGGACGAACGCCGAGATCAACGGGGCGACGTGGCTGCGCCCGAAACCGAGTGTCGCGTTGACGCGCAGCAGACCTTTCGGCGCCGCCTGCGAGCCGCCGAGCAACTGGGCGAGGTCATCCATCTCGCTCAGAATGCGCCGTGCGCGCGTCAGATACAGCTCGCCTTCGGGCGTGAGGCTCATGCGCCGCGTGGTGCGGTTGACGAGCGAGACGCCCGCGCGCGATTCCATCTGCGCCAGATGCTTGCTCACGGCTGCCGTGCTCAGGCCGAGTTCGCGCGCCGCCGCCGTCAGGCTGCCGCTCGCGGCGAGCGTGGAGAAAAAGGCGAGGTCGTCAGGTTGGATGGGCGAGGTCATGGAACGGCCTATTGTTAACCTGAAGTTAAGGATGCTTTGAGTCTAGCAGCGTATTTACGGGCCGTGGCCGTTCTACGATGCGCTCCATGCTTTCACAACATCATGGAGACGCCCAATGAAGACCTATCGCATCGCAACCATTCCCGGCGACGGCATCGGCAAGGAAGTCGTGCCCGCGGGCCGGCGCGTACTCGAGGCCATCGCCGCGCGCAGCGACACCTTCGCCTTCGAGTTCGAAAATTTCGATTGGGGCGGCGACTACTACCGCGAGCATGGCGTGATGATGCCGGCCGACGGACTGGATGCGATTCGCCATCAGGACGCGATCCTGTTCGGCTCGGCGGGCGACCCGCATATTCCCGATCACGTGACGCTGTGGGGTTTGCGCCTGAAAATCTGCCAGGGCTTCGATCAATACGCGAACGTGCGTCCCACGCGCATCCTGCCCGGCATCGACGCGCCGTTGAAGCGTTGCGCGCCGCAGGATCTCGACTGGGTCATCGTGCGAGAGAACTCGGAGGGTGAATATGCCGGCGTGGGCGGCCGCGTTCATCAGGGCCATCCGATCGAAGTCGCCACCGACGTGTCGATGATGACCCGCGCGGGCGTCGAGCGCATTCTGCGTTTCGCGTTCCGGCTCGCGCAGTCGCGGCCGCGCAAACTGCTGACGGTGATCACCAAGAGCAACGCGCAACGTCACGCCATGGTCATGTGGGACGAGATTGCGCTGCAGGTGTCAAAGGAATTTCCAGACGTCCGCTGGGACAAGGAACTGGTCGACGCCGCCACCGCGCGCATGGTCAACCGGCCCGCCACGCTCGACACGATCGTCGCGACGAACCTGCACGCCGATATTCTCAGCGATCTGGCCGCGGCGCTGGCCGGCAGCCTCGGCATCGCGCCGACCGCGAATCTCGATCCCGAGCGTCGTTACCCGTCCATGTTCGAGCCGATTCACGGCTCCGCCTTCGACATCATGGGCAAAGGGCTGGCGAATCCGGTCGGCACCTTCTGGTCGGTGGTGATGATGCTCGAACACCTGGGCGAGCACGGCGCCGCGCGGCAATTGATGGCGGCCATCGAACGCGTCACGGCGGACCCGTCGCTGCATACGGGCGACTTGGGCGGCACGGCCACGACCGCGCAGGTGACCGATGCCGTTTGCGCGATCCTCGCCGCCGACTCGTCCACCAAAGCGGTGGCCGGCGTGAAGGCCGCCTGAGCCGACCCCGCGTACGTCATACAGAAACATAACGCCCGGACGAACACGTCACGGGCGATCTCACTGCACCGTGCAGAGATCGAGTGGAGACAGGTATGAACGATGAATTGCAGGCCCGTGTGGTTCGCAAGCTGACCTGGCGCATCTTGCCTTTTGTGATGCTGCTTTATTTCGTCAGCTTTCTCGACCGTGTGAACGTCGGCTTTGCGGCCATCACCATGAACAAGGACCTCGGCTTGACGCCGACCATGTTCGGGCTCGGCGGCGGCATTTTCTTCCTCGGCTATTTTCTGTTCGAGGTGCCGTCGAATCTGATCCTCAACAAGGTTGGCGCGCGCATCTGGATTGCGCGCGTCATGGTGACGTGGGGCCTCGTTTCGGCGGCATCCGCGTTCGTTGCGGGGCCGACTTCGTTCTATACGCTGCGCTTTCTGCTCGGCGTGGCCGAAGCCGGATTCTTTCCTGGCATCATTCTTTACCTGAGCCAGTGGTTTCCTGCCCGGCAGCGTGCCGTCGCGGCCGCTGCGTTCATGGCGGCCGCGCCTTTGTCGACCGCAATCGGCTCGCCCATTTCCGGCGCGATCATGCAGATGCCCGCGTTGTTCGGGTTGAAGGACTGGCAGTGGCTTTTCATCGTCGAAGCGATTCCCGCCGTCCTGCTCGGCTTTGCGGTACTGAAAGCGCTCACCGATTCCCCGGACAAAGCCAAATGGCTCGCCGCCGATGAAAAGGCCTGGCTCATCGCCACCTTGCGCGAAGAACGCATCGGTCGAGAAGCACACGCCGGACATGCCGCCGGCGCGCTCGCCGCGTTGCGCGACCCGCGTATCTGGATCATGTCGATGATTTATTTCGGCACGTCCGCGGGACTCTATACGCTTGGCTTGTGGGCGCCGCTCATCATCCGCCAATATGGTTTCAGCGCGCTCGGCACGGGCGCATTGAACGCGATTCCGAGCGTGCTGGCGGTGATCGGCATGGTGGTGTGGGCGCGTCATTCGGACCGGCGCGGCGAGCGCACCTGGCATGTGGTGATTCCGTGCGTGGCGGCGGCGCTCGGGCTCGCCTGGGCCGGCGTCGCGGACACGGCGGTCGGCGTGGTGCTGGCGCTGGTCGTGGTGAACGTCGGCATTAGCGCGGCCAAGGCGCCGTTGTGGGCGATGCCGAGCACGTTTCTCTCGGGTGCGGGCGCGGCTGCCGGCATCGCCATGATCAATTCGATCGGCAATCTGGGCGGTTTCGTCGGGCCGTTTGCGATCGGCTGGCTGAAAAGCGTGACGGGCGGATATGCTGCCGGGCTCTATGTGGTGGCGGCGAGCCTGGTGGTTTCCGCTTTGCTGGCGCTGGCCGTCGGCCGGCGAGGATATCGGACCGCGCCCGCGACGCAATGATCCGGCATGACCGGATCTCGACAAGATGCGTTGCCATTGCCGCTCTAGGCACGCGTCAAGGCATTGATGCTTTCCGTACCTGAATCGATTACGCTTTCGCCAGCGACTCAAAATTCAGGCACACCACCATGGCATCCCGGCAGGAAATCAAGCGATATAAAGCCAATCTTTCCGACGAACTGCACAGCGCCGCGCTGTACGAAACACTCGCCGAGGCCGAGAAAGACGACACGCGCAAACAGGTGTACGGCGACCTCGCAAAGTCGGAGCGCGATCATGCACGCGTGTGGGCCGACAAGTTGAGGGCCAACGGGTTCGAGCCGAAGGGCGCGGGCCACGCCATCAAAACGCGCCTGATGAAAGGCCTGGTTCGCCTCTTCGGCGCGGGTTTCGTGCTGCCCACGCTCGCGGCGGCGGAATATGCCGATCGCAATAAATACGAGGGGCAACCGGACGCGGGCCGCATGTCCGCGGACGAGCAGCATCACGCCGCCATCGTCCGCACGCTGGCGCATGGCGGTGGCGACGCGAATCTGTCGCCGGGCGCGCGGATCGCCGCCGCGGAGCAGTGGCACAAGGGCGCGGGGGCCGGCAACGATTTGCGCGCCGCCGTGCTCGGCGCCAACGACGGCCTCGTTTCGAACTTCTGCCTGATCATGGGCGTGGCGGGCGCGGGAACCGGCAACAAGGCGATTCTGTTGACGGGGCTGGCGGGGCTCATCGCCGGTGCATGCTCGATGGCGCTGGGCGAATGGCTTTCGGTCACCAACGCCCGCGAACTGGCCAGCACGCAGATCGCCAAAGAGGCGCAGGAAATCGAGGAGACGCCGGAAGCCGAAGAGCACGAACTCGCGCTGATCTATCGCGCCAAGGGGCTCGAAGCGGACGAGGCCAAACGGGTCGCCTCGCAAATGATGCGCGACAAGAGCAAGGCGCTCGATACCCTGACTCGCGAAGAGCTCGGACTCGATCCCGCGGAGTTGGGCGGCAATCCCTGGTCGGCCGCGGGTGTGTCGTTCTGCCTTTTCTCGCTGGGTGCGATCTTTCCGGTGATGCCGTTTCTGTGGACTCGCGACTACAACGCGATCGTGCAATGCGTGGTGCTGAGCATGCTGGCGCTTGCGTCGATCGGCGTGTTCACGTCGCTTTTCAACGGACGCAGTGCCGGATTTTCGGCGTTGCGGCAGATTGTGATCGGGCTGATCGCGGCTGCGTTCACGTTCGGGGTCGGGCGGCTTTTGGGTGTGTCGGTTTCGTGAAGGCGGACCGGCTCGCATCTGGCGAACGGCATGATGGATAGCTGCTTTCGGCTCTCGCCTGAAGCAGGTTCGAGTCGATCCGGGGTTGCGTGATGAAACAGCGCTTTTCGGGCCGAATTTCCGACCCCTTCGTCTGCTGCGCTGCCGCAACCTGACCGCCGGGCTGCGGGACAGCATTTTTTTTGCCCCGCGCCGCCTCCACTTGCTCAGGCGCGACACGCGTCGCCGCTCGGCCAAACACCCTCCAAACCCTTATCCAGCAAGGCTCCGGCAGCCGCCGTCCGGCGTGCGCCAGAGAGGGGTGTCGCATTTCCACATGTGCTTGTCGCAAATAGTCGGCTAGGCGCACTTTTTTCTGGCAACTATGTATGCACAGCGCGGACGGACGTCCGCCACTGCAGCAACTATCGGTGCATGGGACCGGAGGCAGTGCTAAAGCGCAAACTCCGGTCGAAGCGGTGCATGGGACCGGAGTAAGCGCTAAAGCGCTAACTCCGGTCGAAGCGGTGCATGGGACCGGAGTAAGCGCTAAAGCGCTAACTCCGGTCGACATAGGAGAGCATTCAATGAATTCCCCGAAGGTCGTGGTCGAAGGGCTGTGCAAGGTGTTCGGCACCAACCCGAAACAGGCGATCGGCATGCTGGCAGGCGGCGCAACGAAAGAAGAGGTTTTCGCGCGCACCGGTCAGATTGTCGGCGTTCACAACGTATCGTTCGAAGTCAAGGAAGGCGAGATCTTCGTGCTGATGGGCCTGTCCGGCTCCGGCAAGTCGACGCTGATCCGTCTGATCAACCGGCTGGTCGAGCCGAGCGCAGGCAAGGTGCTGATCGACGGCCGCGATGTGGCCAGCGTGCCGCGCTCCGAATTGACGGCGCTGCGCCGCAAGGACATGAGCATGGTGTTCCAGTCCTTCGCGCTGATGCCGCAGCGAACCGTGCTGTCCAATGCGGCGTTCGGCCTCGAAGTGGCAGGCGTGGGCCGCAAGGAACGCGAGAAGCGCGCGATGGCCGTGCTCGAACAGGTCGGCCTCGCGCCGTTCGCGGAAAAGCTGCCCGCGCAGCTCTCCGGCGGCATGCAGCAGCGCGTGGGTCTCGCGCGGGCGCTGGCGGTCAACCCGTCGCTGATGATCATGGACGAGGCGTTCTCCGCACTCGATCCGCTCAAGCGCAAGGAAATGCAGAACGTACTGCTCGATCTGCAACGCGAGCAGCAGCGCACCATCCTGTTCGTGTCGCACGATCTGGAAGAAGCGATGCGCATCGGCACCCGCATCGCGATCATGGAAGGCGGCCGGGTCGTGCAGGTCGGCACGCCGCAGCAGATCATCACCAATCCCGCCGACGATTACGTCCGCGCGTTCTTCGAAGGCATCGACACGAGCCGCTATCTGACCGCCGGCGATCTGATGCAGACCGACGCCGTGCCGCTCATGCAGCACTCGCCGCAGATCGATGCGTCGAGCGTGGCCGCCACGCTCAATGGCAGCGCCGACTACGCGTTCGTACTCGACAGCGAGCGCAAGATTCGCGGCTTCGTCTGCCGCGACGCGATGGGCAGCGCTTCGCCGCAGCTCAATCAGATCGAATGCATCCGCCGCACTACACCGCTCGATGACGTCGTCGAACGCGTGGTGGCGAGCCGCGCGCCGCTGCCGGTTGTCGAAGCCGACGGCTCCTACTGTGGTTCGGTCAACAAGACGAACGTGCTGAACGTTCTCACCCGCCATCGGAGTTCCCATGTCTGAAGTCATTCCACTTGGCGCCTGGGTCGATCACGGCGTTCACTATCTGCTCGACCACGACGCAAAAACTTTCGATTCCATCGGCAAGGTGATCGAGAGCTTTGCCGCGGTGATCGAACACGGCTTGCAAGCCGTGCCGATGTGGGCGCTGATGGCGTTCTTCGTCGGCATCGGGCTGTGGCGGGTGGGCTGGCGCTTCGCGCTGTTCACGCTGCTCGCCATGCTGTTGATCTACGGCACCGGATTCTGGGATCAGATGGTGATCACGCTCGGCCTGACCTTGTCGTCCACGCTGATCAGCTTGCTGCTCGGTGTGCCGCTCGGCATCTGGACTGCGAAGAGCCGCACCGTCGAGATGATCGTGCGCCCCGTGCTCGATCTGATGCAGACCATGCCGGCGTTCGTGTACCTGATTCCGGCCGCGATGCTATTCGGTCTGGGCCGTGTGCCGGGGATTCTCTCCACCGTGATTTTCGCCATGCCGCCGGCGGTGCGTCTCACTTCGCTCGGTATCAAGCACGTGAACCGGGAAATCGTCGAAGCAGGGCAGGCATTTGGCTGCACGCCGTGGCAATTGCTTTACAAGGTGCAGTTTCCGAACGCGCTGCCGTCCATCATGACCGGCGTGAACCAGACCATCATGATGGCGCTCTCCATGGTGATCATCGCGTCGATGGTGGGCGCGGGCGGTCTCGGCAACGACGTGCTGGCCAGTATTCAACGGCTCGATATCGGGCTCGGCTTTGAAAGCGGACTTTCGGTGGTGATGCTCGCGATCATTCTGGACCGCATCACGGAGAGCTTTGGCCGCTCGCCGGGCATGGCGCGCGCGCCGCTGCTGTCGGGCTTGCGCAGTGTCATGAAAGTGCGCCGCGAGCCGGCGGCGCAACACGGCTGAGCCGCCGATGAAGCGCGACGCGATCACGCCGGTCGAGCCCCAAGCCGATTCGCCGCTGTCCGGGCTCGCGCACGTCGGCTTTCTGACGCTGCCGAATTTTTCGATGATCGCGTTCACGAGCGCGGTCGAGGTACTGCGCATGGCCAACTACGTAGGCCGCGCGCAGCACTACAGATGGTCGGTGATCACGCCCGACGGCGAACCGGCGCGAGCGAGCAACGGCATCACGGTAAAACCCACCACCACGCTCGCCGAGGCCGGCATGCCGGACGTGCTGATCGTCTGCGCCGGCTGGCATGTGCGCGAATACGTGAACGACACGGTGATTGCGTTGCTACGCGACGTCGCCGCAAAAGGCATTCCGCTCGGCGGCATCTGCACGGGACCGTATGCGCTGCTGGCTGCCGGATTGCTCGACGGTTATCGCTGCACCGTGCATTGGGAAGACATGTCGCCGTTGCACAAGACCTACCCGGATGTGCGTTTCGCCGACGAGCTGTTCGTGATCGACCGCGATCGCATGACATGCACGGGCGGCACCGCGCCGCTCGATCTGATGCTGAACCTGGTCGGCATGCGGCTGGGGCATGCGCTCGCCGCGCAGGTGTCCGAACAATTCATCGTCGAACGGATTCGCGGTTCAACCGATTACCAGCACATTCCCGTCGATGCGCGGGTCGGTTTCTCGCGCGCGGAACTGATCGAGGTAGTGCGGCTGATGGAAGCGAATATCGAGGAGCCGTTATCGCTCGACGAACTCGCGCGGCTCGTGCATCTGTCGCAACGTCATTTGCAACGCATGTTCAAGATGTTCCTGAGCGTGTCGCCGACGCACTATTACCTGACGCTGCGTTTGCGTCGCGCGCGCGAGCTGCTGCGCAATACGGATGCGTCGATTGCGCGGGTGACGGCGGTGTGCGGTTTTCATTCGCCGTGCCATTTCAGCAAAGCCTATCGCGCGCAGTTCGGTCATGCGCCGAGCGTCGAGCGGCGGTTGTCTTCGTAATGAGCCGCACCATGAATTGCATGCAGCGCCGCCTGAACCTGGCGGCGTAAGAGATCCGCTTCGTCCGTCAAAACCAGTCAAGCATCAATCACCCTGAGGGAACGCCATGAAACGTTTGTGGGCTGCGTCGTTGTGCGCGCTGTCTGTGTCGTCTGTCTTCGCTGCGGAACCCGCCACCTGCCGCGATGTCCGGTTCGCCGACGTCGGCTGGACCGATATCGCGGCGACCACCGGGCTTGCGTCGACCGTGCTCGAGGGGCTCGGCTACAAGCCGACCAAGACGATCGCGTCGGTGCCGATCACCTTTGCCGGCGTGAAGAGCAAGCAGATCGACGTGTTCCTCGGCTACTGGTCGCCGACCATGGACCCGATGATCGACCCGTTCAAAAAGTCCGGGCAGCTCACCGTCTTGCCCACGCCGAATCTGATGGGCGCGAAATACACGCTGGCGGTGCCGGATTATGCGTATCAGTCCGGCATCAAGACGTTCTCCGATATCGCGAAGAACTACGACAAGCTCGACGGCAAGATCTACGGGATCGAGCCGGGCAATGACGGCAATGCGTTGATCAAGAAGATGATCGACAGCAATCAGTACGGGCTCGGCAAATTCAAACTGGTGGAGTCGAGCGAGGCGGGTATGCTGGTCGAGGTGAACCGTGCGATCCGTGCGAACAAACCGATCGTGTTTCTGGGCTGGGAACCGCATCCGATGAACGTGCAGATGAAGATCGATTATCTGTCTGGCGGTGACGATGTGTTCGGACCAAATTATGGCGAAGCGAAAGTGCTGACGGTCACGCCGAGCGATTATTCGGCGCGTTGCCCGAATGTGGCGAAGCTGGTGTCGAATCTGCAGTTCACGACTGATATCGAGAACCACGTCATGCTGCCGATCATGAACAAGACCGACCCGAACAAGGCCGCGCGCGAATGGCTGAAGGCGAATCCGGCGGTGCTCGACAAATGGCTCGCAGGAGTGAAGACGTATGACGGGAAGGATGGGTTGCCGGCTGTGAAGGCTTATGTAGCCGGGAAGTGAGGTTGGGTTGGAGAATGGGGCGGCGGATGGGGCAGTCTTTTAGGGGTGCCTCATACGTCGCTTTGTTTTTTTGTTTTCTGTTCGTTTAGCCCGCGGGCGGTGGTCTCGTGTGTTGCCGGCAGACGGCCGTTTCTGCATCGCGATTGGATCTTGTCTGATAGTTGCGCTTCAGAGTTCCTACGGCGTGTGTCGGTGTTTATCGACTCGCATTAGATTCCGTGTGTGGATACCTCAGTTTTAGGAGTTGTCGGATTTTTTGATTGTTGCAGTCCTTATAGGGTGCTTGGGCTAAATCCAAGTACAACCGATAAGGACGACGATGATAAGAAACAGAATTAAAGAGAGTCCGGGCGCAATGGTGACCCGCCTGTTGGCCGCATTCATGCTGCTCATGTTGGCGTTCGGTGCGAACGCGGCTGATTGCAATGCGGTGTGGGCAGCCACCGGTGCGAAGCAGGGCTCGCCCAGTTGGCACCGGTAAGCTGCCTTCCGTCATGACCAAGCCAGACTTCATTTCAGATTCGGCGACCTTTTATCCGCTGTGGGAGCGTGCGAGCAAGCGCGTGCAAGAGTTGGCGTCAGCCTCGCCGGCCGAGCTACTCTATTTTGACTCTGTTGATATATCCACACAGAAATTTTTTGAACTTGTACTAGCGTTGCTGGCCAACGAAGGTGGGCGCGATTTTGTCAGCTTGGTACTGAAGCCTGACCCCTTCAGTTATTTTAATTTTCACTTCCACAAATACCCCGGCTTCGTGCATCGCGCGGAGCAATCCGATGACGATTTTTTTGAATCCTGGCAACGGGATCCGGGCGACAGTCCGGCGGATTGTTTATGGGCCAATTCTGAGCGGTATGCGGTTCTGCCGGCACCTGGAACATGGTTCATGTACGCGGACAGAAAACGGGAAATGGGCGTACTGACAGGGCCGCCTAATATCCTTGCGTTTGCCCGAAGCTTTTATCCGTTTTTTCTCCAACCCGGTGAAGGGTTCAGCGTTGTTGAATAGCTTGCGTTAGATCGCAAGGTCAGGCAGGGCGGAAACGCCGTAACAATCCGCGTCGTTTCCGCATGCCACGTTTACCGCCTGAGGCTACGCAAGATTCCTGCGGGTTCGAAAAGCGCAACTGTCAAAATCCGCTTGAGCAGTTTATGAGCAACATTGATTACATCAATGACCTTGAGACATTCACGCCGCTTTGGCAACGTGCACGCGAATGTATGGAACGAGTGTCAGTGACCCCGGCCTCGAAGCTTTTGCGCTTCGACTCTTCTAACATTGCTACGGAGGTTTTTCTCGACCTTATCCGAAGCATTGCGGTGTTCCACGGAAGCGGTGAGTTCGCTGTGGTCGTTATTAACCCAGATCCGTTCAGCTACTTCCATATGCATTTTGGCAAGTATCCGGGATTCATAGTTGAAGCTCGTCATACGAACGAGGATTTTTTTGACATACTGATGATGGACCCTGGTGACAGTCCAGCTGACGCGATTGGATTTTATTCGGAGCAATACGTCGTCTTGCCACCATCGGGCGAATGGTTCTGTTATGCCGATCGAGGATGGGTTGGCGGAACTGGTGTTCTCAGCGGTCCCCCGGACGTCATGCAATTTGCTAAGCAGCGTTTCGCGTTTTACGAGAATCCAGCGTAAATCTTTATTGAATCGCCATCGTCGTCGTTACGTCCGATTACGGAAGTAGCGCGCGTGTCCCGGACAACAGGTCGGGACACACGCTTCCACTGGAGGCGGTCGCTCAACGCGTAAACACGTGGCTCCTTCGCGTCAGCGAAACCCAGCGAACGGAGGAATTCAAAGCGCGTTCGAGGCCCGATTTGGCTAATCGCAGGACGGTTGCGTCACGTACAGGATCAGGTTGAAGTGAAATGGAAAAGCGAATCTTCGTCGACAACCCAGCTGAGTTTCATGATCTCTGGGCACGCGCCACTGCGGGCGTGCGGCTACTCAAGCACGCGCCACAAGATAACGTCGTGTATTTGGCCTCGTCGATCGTTACGACACGCCACTTCTACCAGTTCGTTAGAGCCCTGCTTAGATTCACGAACCAAGACACGGACGATTTTGCTTTTGTAGGATTGCGCCCAGATCCGGTCGGATACTTCTTCAACCACTTTTCGAGGTATCCCGCGATCATCTTTCAGCCGACAGACATTGAAGCCGACTACTGTGCCATGTTGCAGGCCGACCCGGGCGGCAGTCCTGCGGACGCGCTAGCATTTAACACCTGGGCTTATGCGATCTTGCCTCGATCTGGGCAATGGCTAGCCTGCGGGGATGATTCGAAGGAGGCTGCGGCGTTCCTTGGAACAGCAGACGCCAATGAATTTGCCCGCACGACACTATCAGGTGACATTTTGCGACCTGGGGTCGATTTCAAAATCGTTGACTAGGAGGCTCTTGCCTGCTTGCCTGCTGAATGCTGCACTTCGCAGCGAAAGACCGTGCGGCATCTAATCGCGCGCCGACAATACGGGATTGATTCCCTGGCGGCTGTTCGAACAACGGCGCCTCAACCGCGGAATACTTTCCCTCCTCAGCCAAAGAGGGAACGCTCAATATCCAATCTGATAGGCATCGATGTGGTAACCAATGAGTAGATTAGATTACATCCATGATTTGACGGAGTTCACGCTTCTCTGGAAGCGCGCGAGGCAGGGTGTGCGCGCTCTCGTCGGCGTCCCGCGCGACGAGTTGCTGTACTTCGACCCGATCGATATCTCAACGCAAAAATTCTTTGAGCTTGTACAGGCGCCGCTTGCGTTCCGGAGTAGTACCGAATTTGTGACGCTGATTTTGAAGCCCGATCCGTTCGGTTATTTCCACCATCATTTTGGAAAGTATCCCGGCTTCATTCATCGTTGTGAGAACTCGGACGACGAGTTCTTTCACTTCATGATGGAAGATCCGGGCGGAAGTCCCGCGGATGCACTGGGTGTGAATCATCGGCACTATGCCATCATGCCGGTGGAAGGTGAGTGGATTGCCTTTGGCGATCGATCATGGGATGTCGGCGTCTTTTATGGCCCAGCCGATATCATGGAGTGTGCGAGGCACTTCTATCCATTTTTTCTACAACCGCCAGAGCGCTTCCGGATAGAACTGTAGTCGGTTGACTTGCGGGATGGCCCAGTGACCGCAACTTGTGCGGCAACATTCCGGCCCGCTGCTTTAGCCTTCAAACCTGCCGACTGGATGAATCCTGTCATTCGGCTGGCAAATTCTTGTCCGGCCCGCTCTCACCCCCCTCAAATCGCCCGCGCCCGCCCCGGAAACGTCTCCTCATAATCCCCACTATCCACCGCCTCCGCCGCGGTGCCGCGTTGCTCGCGATACATCATCGGCGGCAAGCCAAACTGCTTGCGAAACTCCCGCCCCAGATGCGACGCATCGGAAAACCCGCAACTCGACGCAATATCGGCCACCGTCTTGTCCGAACTCGTGAGCAGCCACGCGGCGGTGCGCAAACGCACCTGCTTCGCATAAGCCTGCGGCGCCTTACCCGTTTGCGCCTTGAAAAGCCGCTCCAACTGACGCGGCGACAGATCGAGCTTGCCCGCAAGTTCGTCGAGCGACAACGACCGGCCCACGTGCTGTTCCATCAGCAGAATCGCGCGCTTCACTTTCGGATGCGCGGCCGGCGCGAGTCCCGGTGGATGCGGCTGCGGCGCGTTACCTTTCTGCATGTCGTCCACAAGCAGAATACGCAGCGCCTTCTGCACCGTTGCGGTTTCGAAATGCCGCAGCAGAATCGCGGCGGCGACGTCGATCGACGCGCGTCCGCCTGAACACGTAATGCGCCGGCGGTCGATCACGAACAGCCGGTCGGCGACCAGCGCCTCCTCGTTGACCGACGGAAAACGTTCGATGAAATCCCAGTAGTGAAACCAGCTCACGCAGATGCGGTGTCCCTCCAGCACGCCCGCGCGCATCAACGAAAACACGCCCGTGCACATGCCAACGAGCGTCGCATTCGTGGCGGCGGCGCGGCGAATGAAGGCGAGGGTCGCTTCGTTCGTGGCAGGCCCGGAATGCAGCAGGCCGCCCACCACCACCACGTAATCGAACGGCTCGGCGGTGTCGAAGGTTTCCCACGGGGTGATCTGAATGCCACAACTCGCACGCACCGGAGCAAGGGTTTCCCCTATCACGCTCCACGAACAGCGCACGGGTTTGCTGAAATCGCCTTCATCCGCGGACAGGCGCAGCAGGTCGACGAAACCCGAAAACGCCGTCAGCGTGAAGTTCGGCAGCAGGATGATGCCGAAGCGGATGCGCTGCTTCGAGGTGCCGTCGATCGATTGAGGGGGAAGCGGTTCAGCGGAATTCATGCATGCAGCCAGCAAGGAAAAGGGTGGGAACAAGCATATCACCGGGGATGGCGGCGATCGCCAGCCGCAAGCGCGGCGCCCTTCGCAAATGCGTCAAAAGTCTTCGCAAATACGTCGCCGCCCTTTGCCGGCGGCCGGCTTGACGCCACTATCCCACTGTCATGCCGTTTTTATTCTATCGATTCAAATTGACGTGCGGTGCAATAGCAGCAAATCCACCCAAGGCATCGCAACGCACAAGGCACGCCATGAACGTCAGCGTCTTCGATCTGTTCAAGATCGGTATCGGTCCCTCAAGCTCGCACACGGTCGGGCCGATGATCGCTGCATGCCGCTTCGCCTCGCATATCGAAGACGCCAATCTGCTCGGCTTCGTGCGCGGCGTGAAGGTCGAACTGTTCGGCTCGCTCGGCGCGACCGGCAAAGGGCACGGCACGGACAAGGCAGTGCTGCTGGGGCTCGAAGGCAATCTGCCCGATTCCATCGACCCGGACGTGATCGAGCCGCGCCTGCAGGCCATTCGCGCGACGAAGCAGCTCGTGCTGCTCGGCAAGCATCCGGTGAAATTCGACGAACGCGAGCATCTCGGCTTTTTCCGCAAGCTGATGCCGGGCGCGCCGGGCTCGGGCATCGTGCATCCGAACGGCATGCGTTTTCAGGCTTTCGACGAAAACGGCCAGCTACTGGTGGAGAAGGAGTATTTCTCGATCGGCGGCGGCTTCGTGGTGAATCGCGAAGGCGATCGCGTGAACGGCGTGCGCGCCGGCGCCCAGGTGCCGTATCCGTTTCGGACCGGCGACGATCTGATGCGCGTCTGCCGCGAAACCGGTCTGTCGATCGCGCAGATCACGCTGCGCAACGAATGCGCGTCGCGTCCTGAACAGGAAGTGCGCGACGGCCTGCTGACCATCTGGCGCGCCATGGCGGCCTGCGTCGAACGCGGCTGCAAGGTGCGCGGCGAATTGCCCGGCCCGATGCATGTCAAGCGCCGCGCCGCCGATCTGTGCGCGCAACTGCGTTCGCGTTCGGAAGAGTCGTTGCGCGATCCGCTCTCCATGCTCGACTGGGTCAACCTGTACGCGATGGCCGTCAACGAAGAAAACGCGGCGGGCGGGCGTGTCGTCACGGCGCCGACCAATGGCGCAGCCGGCGTGATTCCCGCGGTGCTGCACTACTACGTGAAGTTCATGCATGCGTCGAACGACGAAGGCATTGTCAACTTCCTGCTGACGGCCGCGGCGATCGGCATCATCTACAAGGAAACCGCGTCGATCTCCGGCGCGGAAGTGGGCTGCCAGGGCGAAGTGGGCGTGGCCTGCTCGATGGCCGCCGCGGCGCTCGCCGCCGTGATGGGCGGCACGCCGACACAAGTCGAAAACGCCGCCGAAATCGGCATGGAACACAACCTGGGCATGACCTGCGATCCGGTCGGCGGACTCGTGCAGATTCCGTGCATCGAGCGCAATGCGATGGGCGCGATCAAGGCGTTGAACGCCGCGCGCATGGCGATGAAGGGCGACGGCCAGCATTACGTGTCGCTCGACAACGTGATCAAGACGATGCGCGAAACCGGCGCGGACATGAAGACGAAATACAAGGAGACGTCGCGCGGCGGGTTGGCCGTGAACGTCATCGAGTGTTGAACAGCAACGAAGCATAAAGCACGAGTACCCACCAAGGACAGACGATGAGCCGCTATTCGATATTCAGCCTGTTGCGCAACGGGATGTCGTATCACGAGAACTGGGAGCGACAGTGGAAGAGCCCAGAGCCCAAACGTGAATACGACGTCGTGATCGTCGGCGGCGGCGGGCATGGTCTCGCCACCGCGTATTACCTGGCGAAGGAACATGGCGTGCGCAACGTCGCCGTGCTGGAGAAGGGCTGGATCGGCGGCGGCAATACGGCGCGCAATACGACCATCGTGCGCTCGAACTACCTGTGGGACGAGTCGGCGGCGCTCTACGAGAAAGCCATGAAGCTGTGGGAAGGACTCTCGCAGGACCTGAACTACAACGTCATGTTCAGCCAGCGCGGCGTGATGAACCTCGCGCACACGTTGCAGGACGTGCGCGACACCGAGCGCCGCGTGAATGCGAACCGGCTGAACGGCGTGGACGCCGAATTCCTTACACCCGAACAGATCAAGGAAATCGAGCCGACCATCAATCTGAATAGCCGCTATCCGGTGCTCGGCGCTTCGATCCAGCGCCGCGGCGGCGTGGCGCGTCACGATGCGGTGGCCTGGGGTTTCGCGCGCGGCGCGGATCAGGCCGGTGTGGATATCGTGCAGAACTGCCAGGTCACGGGCATTCGCCGCAACGGCAGCCAGGTGGTGGGCGTGGACACCACGAAGGGCTTCATCAAGGCGAAGAAAGTCGCGGTGGTGGCGGCAGGCAATACCTCCACGCTCGCCGACATGGCCGGCGTGCGGCTGCCGCTGGAGAGCCACCCGTTGCAGGCGCTGGTGTCGGAGCCGATCAAGCCGGTGGTCAATACGGTCGTGATGTCGAACGCGGTGCACGCGTATATCAGCCAGTCGGACAAGGGCGATCTGGTGATCGGCGCGGGCGTGGACCAGTACACGGGTTTTGGTCAGCGCGGCAGTTTCCAGATTATCGAGGGCACGCTCGAAGCGATTGTCGAAATGTTCCCGGTGTTCTCGCGGGTGCGGATGAACCGGCAGTGGGGCGGCATTGTGGATGTCTCGCCGGACGCGTGCCCGATCATCAGCAAGACCGACGTGAAAGGGCTGTATTTCAATTGCGGCTGGGGCACGGGCGGCTTCAAGGCGACGCCGGGTTCGGGGTGGGCCTATGCGCACACCATCGCGAAGGATGAACCGCATCCGTTGAATGCGCCATTCTCGCTGGACCGTTTCTATACCGGCCACCTGATCGACGAGCACGGCGCCGCCGCCGTCGCCCACTAACGCCACGCACTGCGACGAGGAACCAAGAAATGCTATTGATCGAATGCCCGTGGTGCGGGCCACGCGCCGAAACCGAATTTTCCTGCGGCGGCGAAGCGGATATTGCCCGTCCGCTCGACACCGACAAACTCACCGACAAGGAATGGGGCGACTACCTGTTCATGCGCAAGAACCCGCGCGGCGTGCATCGCGAGCAATGGCTGCACACGCAAGGCTGCCGCCGCTGGTTCAAGGCGCAGCGCGATACGGTGAGCTACGAGATCCAGGGCTACGAGACGTTCGAGCGACCGCTGCTCGCCATGGACAGCAACGAGGCTAAAGCACAAGACAAGGCACCGAACCAGGCACAAGAGGGCAAGGCATCATGAGCCAGAAAGACCGACTCCCCAACGGCGGCCGCATCAATCGCGCCATGCCGCTGACGTTCACGTTCAACGGCCGCCAGTACCAGGGCTATCAAGGCGATACGCTGGCCTCGGCGCTGCTCGCGAACGGCGAGCATTTCGTCGCGCGTAGCTGGAAGTATCACCGGCCGCGCGGCATCGTCACGGCGGGTGTGGAAGAGCCGAACGCCGTGGTGCAACTGGAAACCGGCGCGTACACGGTGCCGAATGCCCGTGCGACCGAAGTCGAGTTGTACCAGGGACTCGTCGCCACTAGCGTGAACGCAAAGCCGAGCATCGAGAAAGACCGCATGGCGGTCAACCAGAAGATCGCGCGCTTCATTCCGGCGGGCTTCTATTACAAGACCTTCATGTGGCCGCGCAAATTCTGGCCGAAGTACGAAGAAGTGATCCGCGACGCGGCCGGTCTCGGCAAGGCGCCGGAACACACCGACGCGGACCGCTACGACAAGTGCTTTGCGCATTGCGACGTGCTGGTGGTGGGCGGTGGCCCGACCGGGCTCGCGGCGGCGCACGCCGCGGCATTGTCCGGCGCGCGCGTGACGCTGGTCGACGATCAGCCGGAACTCGGCGGCTCGCTGCTGTCGTGCCGTGCGGAGATCGACGGCAAGCCTGCGCTGCACTGGGTGCAGAAGATCGAAGACGAACTGCGTCAGATGCCCGACGTGAAAATCCTGTGCCGCAGCACGGCGTTCGGTTATCAGGACCACAATCTCGTGACGGTGACACAGCGGCTCACCGAGCATCTGCCGGTATCGCAGCGCAAAGGCACGCGCGAACTGATGTGGAAGATCCGCGCGAAACGCGTGATTCTCGCAACCGGCGCGCATGAACGGCCCATCGTGTTCGGCAACAACGATCTGCCGGGCGTGATGCTGGCGTCGGCCGTGTCGACCTACCTGCATCGCTATGCGGTGCTGCCGGGCCGCAACGCAGTGGTCTTCACGAACAACGACGACGGCTATCAATGCGCGCTCGATCTGAAAGCAGCCGGCGCCCAGGTAACGGTGGTCGATCCGCGCGCGAGCGAATCGAAGGGCACGCTGCCCGCGCTGGCACGGCGCTACGGCGTCAAGGTCATGAATGGCGTGGTGATCACGGCCGCGCACGGCAAACTGCGCGTGGCGTCGGTTGACCTGGCGTCGTATTCGAACGGACAGGTCGGTGCGAAGCAGGGCGAACTCTCGTGCGATCTGCTCGCCATGTCCGGCGGCTGGAGCCCGGTGCTGCATCTGTTCGCGCAATCGGGCGGCAAGGCGCATTGGCATGACGAGAAGGCCTGCTTCGTGCCGGGCAAGGCGATGCAGGCGGAAACGAGCGTCGGCGCGTGTGCGGGCGACTTCACGCTGGGCCAGGGCATCCGCTTTGCGGTGGATGCCGGTATCGAGGCGGCGCGCGCGGCGGGCTTTATTGTCGCGCGGCCGAATCCGGTGCAGGTGGCGGAGATCACGGAAGCGAAGATGCAGCCGCTGTGGCTGGTCGGCGGCCGCGAACTGGCCACGCGCGGGCCGAAGCAGTTCATCGACTTCCAGAACGACGTGTCGGCCGCGGATATTTTCCTCGCGGCGCGCGAAGGCTTCGAATCGGTCGAACACGTCAAACGCTATACCGCGATGGGATTCGGCACCGATCAGGGCAAGCTCGGCAACATCAACGGCATGGCGATTCTCGCGCAGGCGCTCGGCAAGACGATTCCCGAGACCGGCACGACCACGTTCCGGCCGAACTACACACCCGTCACGTTCGGCACGTTTGCCGGCCGCGAGCTGGGCGAGTTTCTCGATCCTGTGCGCAAGACGGCGGTACACGAATGGCACGTGGAAAACGGCGCGGCGTTCGAGGACGTGGGCAACTGGAAGCGTCCGTGGTATTACCCGAAGGCTGGCGAAGATCTGCACGCGGCAGTGGCGCGCGAGTCTCTCGCGGTGCGTACGAGCGTCGGCATTCTCGACGCCTCGACGCTCGGCAAGATCGACATTCAGGGCCCCGATTCGGCGAAGCTGCTGAACTGGGTCTATACGAATCCGTGGAGCAAGCTGGAAGTCGGCAAGTGCCGCTATGGCCTGATGCTCGACGAAAACGGCATGATCTTCGACGACGGCGTGACCGTGCGCCTCGCCGACCAGCACTACATGATGACGACCACCACCGGCGGCGCGGCACGTGTGCTGACATGGCTCGAACGCTGGCTGCAGACAGAATGGCCGGACATGCGCGTGCGGCTCGCGTCGGTGACGGACCATTGGGCGACCTTCGCCGTGGTCGGTCCGAACAGCCGCAAGGCGCTGCAGAAGGTTTGCCACGACATCGACTTCGCGAACGCGGCATTCCCGTTCATGAGCTATCGCGAAGGCACGGTGGCTGGCGCGGCCTCGCGCGTGATGCGCATCAGCTTCTCGGGCGAGCTCGCCTATGAAGTGAACGTGCCGGCCAACGTCGGGCGCGCGGTGTGGGAGGCGCTGATGGCGGCGGGCGCGGAATTCGACATTACGCCGTATGGCACCGAAACCATGCACGTGCTGCGCGCGGAGAAGGGCTACATCATCGTCGGCCAGGATACGGACGGTTCGATGACGCCGTATGACCTCGGCATGGGCGGACTCGTCGCGAAGTCGAAGGACTTTCTCGGCAAGCGTTCGCTGACCCGCTCGGATACGGCGAAGGCGGGGCGCAAGCAACTGGTCGGCTTGCTCTCGGACGACCCGTCGTTCGTGATACCCGAAGGTTCGCAGATCGTCGCCGGTCCGTTCCAGGGCGAGACGGCGGCGATGCTCGGCCACGTCACGTCGAGTTACTACAGCCCGATCCTGAAGCGCTCGATCGCGATGGCGGTGGTGAAGGGCGGTCTCGACAAGATCGGCGAGACGGTCACGATTCCGCTTTCCAGCGGCAAACAGATTGCAGCGAAGGTCACCAGTTCGGTGTTCTACGATAGCGAAGGAGCACGTCAACATGTGGAATGAAACGAGAGGGACGGCGTCGGTCGTGGATCGCGCTGTCGGCAAACAGACCGGTGTGTGGCAGGAGTCGCCGCTGGTGGGCGCGGATGCGCTGCTGAAGAAACATCAGGCGACGGCATCCGCGGCGTTCAGGTTGAACGAGCGGCCATTTCTGGAACTCGTGAATGTGCGCGGCGATACGCGTGACGCGGCGTTCGTGCGCGCTTTCGAAAGCGTGGTCGGCTGCCGTCCGCCTGAAAAGGCCAACACGGTGGTCCGCGGCAACGGCTACGACGTGATGTGGCTCGGCCCGGACGAGTGGCTGGTGCGCTCGGGCGCCGCCCACGACGCGACGCGTACCGCGCCGTTGCAGGCCAAGCTCGGTGCCGCGTTCGCAGGCGTGTTCGCGTCGGCGGTGGATATCGGCAGCGGCTATACGGTGCTCGAAATCAGCGGCACGCGCACGCGTGAAGTGCTGTCGCGCGGTTGTCCGCTCGATCTGCATCCCAAACTATTCGGCGAGGGACAGTGCGCGCAGAGTCACTTCTTCAAGGCATCGATGACATTGCTGCCCACCGGCGCGAGCAGTTTTGACCTGGTCGTGCGCCGCAGTTTTGCGGACTACTTCGTCAAGATCATGCTCGACGCGGCCGAGCCGCTGATGTCGTAAGGCGCGGCGAGCGGTCGATGCCGAACCGCTCGCGCCTTTTTCGCGCTGATTGACCGACATGACGTCGACACGTCTAGCCACCGCGCGCCTCACCGAGCGCGCGTGCCACGAGGGCGATGCGCACGCCGCGCTCGCGCTGCTCGATCAGAGCATCGTGCTGCGGCACCGGCGCATCGCGCTGATCCGTTATCTGCTTGCCCAGCAACTCGGCGCGCCGCTGCAGGCGCGTCATCACGAATACGTCGAAAAGATCGCCGCGCGGTTGAGTGCGGACACGCTTGCGCGCATTGCCGGTGCCGCGCGCTCGCGTTTGCGGACGTAGCGTTCGAGACGCACGTGGATGGAACGACGCCCCCGTTCCATCCCGATGACGTATTTCTTCTATGTGGCCGATTTATGTCGGCGTTTACTGAAATCTCCTCGCAGCACCCACGCGGCAGCCGCCGCATCAACCAGGGGATGACATGTCTACCGCTTATCAGCCGCGCGCGAGCGCAGCCGCCCGACTCGAACGACTGCCGTTCTCCGGTTATCACCGGACCATTTTCATCATCATCGCCATTGCGTTCTTTTTCGATTCCGTCGATCTCGGCACGATGACTTTCGTGCTCGGCTCGATCAGGACGGAATTCGGCTTATCGAGCGCGACGGCGGGGCTGGTGGCCAGCGCGAGCTTCTTCGGCATGGTGATCGGCGCGGCGATTGCGGGATTGCTGGCGGATCGCTTCGGACGCCGGCCGGTGTTTCAATGGAGCATGGTGCTATGGGGGCTCGCATCGTATCTGTGTTCCACGGCGCAAAGCGTCGAAGCCCTGATCTTTTATCGCGTGCTGCTCGGCTTCGGCATGGGGATGGAGTTTCCCATTGCGCAGACGTTGCTGTCGGAGTTCGTGCCGGCTGCGTCGCGCGGCCGCCTGATTGCGTTGATGGACGGGTTCTGGCCGCTCGGCTTCATTACCGCGGGCGTGGTGTCGTACTTCGTGCTGCCGACGTTCGGCTGGCGCACCGAGTTCGCGCTGCTCGCCATTCCTGCGGTATTCGTGTTGATCGTGCGCCGCGTGGTGCCGGAATCGCCGCGTTGGCTAGAGCATCGCGGCCGCCTCGGCGAAGCGGACAAGATACTTGCCGAAGTCGAAGTGAAGGTGATGAAAGCGGCCGGCCTGAGCCAGTTGCGCGCGCCGGCTATGCTCGCCGAGCCGCCTGCCGCGAAGAGCACGGGTGCGTTCCGTGAGATCTGGAGCATTGCATACCGGCGTCGCACGATCATGGTGTGGACGCTGTGGTTCTTCGCGCTGCTCGGTTTTTATGGGCTGACGTCGTGGCTCGGCGCGTTGATGCAGCAGGCCGGCTTCGCGGTGACGAAGTCGGTGCTGTACACGGTGCTGATTTCGCTCGGCGGCATTCCAGGCTTTATTTGCGCGGCGTGGCTGGTGGAACGCTGGGGGCGCAAACCGACCTGCATTGCATCGCTCGCGGGCAGCGCGGTGATGGCTTACGTATATGGGCAAACCGCGCTGCACGCGCAGACGCCGACCTTGCTGATCTGTGCGGGGCTGGCGATGCAGTTCTTCCTGTTCGCGATGTGGGCGGTGTTGTACACCTATACGCCCGAGCTTTACGGAACCGGTGCGCGTGCGACGGGTTCGGGCTTCGCGTCGGCGATCGGCCGTGTGGGTTCGTTGATCGGACCTTATGTGGTGGGCGTGGTGCTGCCGATATTCGGCCAGGGCGGTGTCTTCTCACTCGGCGCGATGTGCTTCGTGATCGCGGCGGCAGCGGTCTGGATTCTCGGCATCGAAACGCGTGGGCTGGCGCTGGAGACGCTGGTGTCGGAGGCGGTTGAGACGGATGCGCGTGGGGTGTTGAGTCCAGTGCGGGATTGAAGGTTCACTTCTTGCGGACGGCGCGCGCACCATGACGCCGTTCCATCCGAACGCGACACGGTCATGTAAAGAGGATGAGTGCCACGGCGGTGCTCATCCGCATTTTGTCCTCGTCGCCCGCCATGTCCACTTCTTTATTCAACGCGCCCCAGCAAGCGTCGTCAGAATCTTATAAGCCACGGCCACCCGGTCCTCCATCGGAAAGTTTTTGTTGGCGAGCATGACAATGCCTAACTGCTTCTCCGGAACGAAAGCCACATACGCGCCGAACCCATTGGTCGAACCGGTCTTGTTGATCCAGACATCCTGTCGCGGCGCGAGCGGCGGCTTGATTTCGATGGCGGGCGTCGCCTTTAAAGCCATTGTCGACGAATTGCCCGCCAGCAACGTCTTCAACGCGACCGGATACGCGTATTGCTCCCAGATCAGATCCTGAGTCATCACACCTGCCTTGAAGTAGCCGGTGTGCGTCTGCGTGATCGCGCGCTGCAACTTCGGATCGAGTTGGAGCTGATTCATGTTCGCTTGCAGAAAGCGCGTGATATCAGCGGCGCTGGATTTCACTCCGTACGCTTGCGCGGATAGCACGCCGGGCGCCATGCGGATAGGCGCGCCATCCTTCTTATAGCCCTGCGCGTAATCCGGCATTCGCGCTTGCGGAACTTCGATATAGCTGTTCTTCAACCCCAGTGCGGGAAACAGTCGCTGTTCCATCAGCGACGTGAAATCCTGGCCCATGCTCTTCGCCGTGATCAGGCCGAGCGTGCCGATGCCGGGATTGGTGTAAGTCCGGCATGTGCCCGGCACGCAGCTCGGCTGCCATGCCTTGAAATACTGCATGAGTTCATCGTCGTTATGGATCTCGTCCGGCACCTGCAACGGCAGACCGCCCGGCGTATGCGTGCCCAGATTGACAAGCTTCACGTTGCCGAACGGACTGCCCTGGAGAATGGGCAGATATTTGCTCGTCGCATCCGACAGCGAAAGATCGCCACTGACCTGCGCATACGAAGCCAGCGTCGCCGTGAAGGTCTTGCTGATCGAGCCGAGCTCGAACAGCGTGTCGCGCGTCACGGGCTTGCCGGTTTCCGTCGACGCCACGCCGTAGTTGTACACATAAGGCTTGCCCCCGACAACGATGCCGACCGCCATGCCATGAATGCCATCCTTCGCCATGAGCGGGCGGATCGCTGCGTCGACTGTCTGTTGAATGCTGTCTTGCGTATCGCCGGCTGCGCGACTCGCCGGAGCGGTCGCGCACAGGGTAAAGAAAAGGGCCGCCGTGAGGCTGAGGGCTTTGAACTTCATCGCTCGCGTTTCCTTGATTGTCTGTCTGCGGATGAAGCCGCACTATCCGGCTTTTGCGCCGCGCTGACAATCGAGTATAAGTTGCGCGAGGGTAAAGAAAATCTTGCAGGCGGGCTTCGGCGTCAAACCGTCGCGCTCTCCCGTTTGCGGGACGCTACGCCGTTTGCCACGAAATAGGGCGTATCCACCCGCGCCAACGCCTCGCGTTTGCGAATCCGGTCGGCGATCTTTTCCGCCAGCATGATGGTCGGCGCATTCAGATTGCCGGTGGTGATGCGCGGCATGATCGACGCATCCACCACGCGCAATCCCTGGATGCCGTGCACGCGGCCCTCGTTGTCGACCACGGCCATGTCGTCGTAGCCCATCTTGCATGAACACGACGGATGAAACGCCGTCTCGGCCCGCATCCGCACGAAAGTGTCGAGCTGTTCGTCGGTAGTCAGCTCGGCACCGGGATTCAGTTCGCGGCCCCGATAACGATCGAGAGCCGGTTGCCGCATGATCTCGCGCGTGATGCGAATGCCGTCGCGGAATTCGCGCCAGTCGAGCGGATCGGCCATGTAGTTGAACAGGATGCTCGGATGCGCGTTCGGATCACGCGACGTGAGCTTCACGCGGCCACGGCTTGGCGAACGCATCGAACCGACGTGCGCCTGGAAGCCGTGCATCTTGATCGCGTTCGAGCCGTTGTAGTTGATCGCAACGGGTAGAAAGTGATACTGGATGTTCGGCCACAGATCGTCGTCGCGCGTGCGGATGAAACCGCCTGCTTCGAACTGGTTGCTCGCGCCGATACCCGTGCCGTTCAGCATCCATTCAAGTCCGATAGCCGGTTGATTCCACCACTGCAAAGCCGGGTACAGCGAGACCGGCTTCTTGCACTCGTACTGGATATACATCTCCAGATGATCCTGCAGGTTCTCGCCCACACCCGGCAGATCGTGAACGAGCGGCACATCGAGTTCGCGCAGCCACGTGGAGCGGCCCACGCCCGAGCGCTGCAGCAATTGCGGCGAAGCAATCGCGCCGCTGCATACCAGCACCTCGCGGCGCGCGTGCGCATTCACCGCGTTGCCATGCTGCAGATACGCGACGCCGAGCGCGCGCTTGCCGGCGAACAGCACGCGATCCGTCACGGCATGCGTAACGATGGTCAGATTCGGCCGCTCCTTCGCGCGATCCAGATAGCCGCGCGCCGTGCTGGCGCGCCGGCCATTCGCCGTGACCGTGCGATCCATCGGGCCGAAGCCTTCCTGCTGATAGCCGTTCAGATCGTCGGTGCGCGGAAAGCCTGCCTGCACACCGGCTTCGACCATCGCGGCGAAGAGCGGGTTGTTGTCGGGCTTGCTCGTGGTCACATGCACCGGGCCGTCGCCGCCGTGGTACGCGTTGGCGCCCACATCGCGCGTCTCGGCCTTGCGGAAATACGGCAGGCAATCCAGATAGGTCCAGTTTTCCAGGCCGGCCTGCGCAGCCCAGCCGTCGTAATCGAGCGCGTTGCCGCGGATATAGCACATGCCGTTGATCAGCGACGATCCACCGAGCCCCTTGCCGCGCCCGCATTCCATGCGGCGGTTGTTCATATGCGGCTCGGGGTCGGTTTCGTACGCCCAGTTGTAGCGGCGCCCTTGCAGCGGATAGGCGAGCGCGGCCGGCATCTGCGTGCGGAAGTCGAAGCGGTAGTCAGGGCCGCCCGCTTCGAGCAGGAGCACGGTCACGTCCGCGTCTTCGGTGAGGCGCGAGGCGAGCACGTTGCCCGCCGAACCCGCGCCCACGATGATGTAGTCGTATTCGTTCGCAGCCATCGCCATGCCTCCTTAGAACACCGGTTGATACGGGCCGAGTTCGACCTGCACGGACTTGATGCGCGTGTAGTGCTCGAGCGTGGTGATGCCGTTTTCGCGGCCCACACCCGATTGCTTGTAGCCGCCCACCGGCATTTCCGCAGGCGACTCGCCCCAGGTGTTGATCCAGCAGATCCCCGCTTCCAGACGATGAATCACGCGATGCGCGCGCGCCAGGTTCTCGGTCACGACGCCCGCGGCGAGGCCATACGCGGTGTGGTTCGCGCGCGCGATCGCCTCGTCTTCGTCGTCGAAAACGAGAATGCTCATGACTGGGCCGAAGATTTCCTCGCGCACGATGCGCATGTCGTCATGGCAGCCGGTGAATACGGTCGGTTCGACATACTGGCCATTGCCGAAATGCCCTTCGGTGAGGCGCTTGCCGCCCGCCACGAGCCGCGCGCCTTCCTGCTTGCCGCTTTCGATATAGTCCAGCACTTTCTGCAATTGCGCGGCGCTCACGAGCGGGCCGAAGTTGGTGTCGGCGTCGGTGGGCGCGCCCACGCGAATGCGTTCGACGCGTTCCAGAACCAGCTTCTCGAACCGTTCCAGCACGCCACGTTGCACGAACACGCGTGTGCCGTTGGTGCAGACCTGGCCGGAGCTGAAGAAGTTGGCGCTCATCGCGATGTCGGCGGCGCGTTCAAGGTTGGCGTCGTCGAATACGAGCAGCGGAGATTTGCCGCCGAGTTCCATTGTCACTTCTTTCAGCGACGAGGCGCCGGCGAGCGACATCACCTTCTTGCCCGTTTCAACGCCGCCGGTGAACGAAATTTTCTCGATGTCCGGATGCGCGGCGAGCATCGCGCCGACCCGTCCGTCGCCTTGCACGACGTTGAACACGCCCGCGGGCACGCCGGCTTCGGTATAGATCTCGGCGAGCTTTAGCGCCGACAACGGTGTGATCTCGCTCGGCTTGAAGATCATCGCATTGCCGGCCGCGAGCGCGGGCGCCGACTTCCAGCAGGCGATCTGGATCGGGTAGTTCCATGCGCCGATGCCGGCGCAAACGCCAAGCGGCTCGCGCCGCGTATAAACAAACGACGTGGGCCGTAGCGGAATCTGCTGACCCTCTATGGCAGTGGCGAGCCCCGCGTAATACTCGATCACGTCCGCGCCGGTGACGATATCCACCGCGCGGGTTTCGGCAATCGGCTTGCCCGTATCGCGCGTTTCGAGCGCGGCGAGTTCGTCGTTGCGCTCGCGCAGAATCTCGACCGCGCGGCGCAGAATGCGCGAACGCTGCATGGCCGTGAGCGCGGCCCATTCGCGTTGGCCGTCCCGCGCGGATTGCACCGCGCGATCGACGTCGGCCGCGGAGGCCTGCTGCACGCTCGCGAGTGTCTCGCCGGTGGCGGGATCGAGCGTCTCGAAGGTTTCGCCGCTGGTTGCGTCGACGTAAGCGCCGCCGATATAGAGGCGTTGCGTTGCGAATACCGCCATGACTTGCTCCTTTCTGAAGGTGTCGCCGATCTGCCTGCGTCCTTACTCGCGCGATGCGAGGACCAGATCGATATAGTCGTTGGCCACGCGCAGCGCCGCGCGAGTGTCGAACGGCTCGCCCGAGAGCGCGCCGCGCAGCCACAGTCCGTCGATCAGGGCGGCGAGACCGCTCGCCGCGCGCCGCGCCGCCGCGCGCGGCATGGCCTTGGAAAAATCCGCGCACAGGTTCGAATTCAGGCGGCGCGTGTTCACGTATTGCAGCCGGCGCAATTGCGGCTTGTGCATGCTCTCGGTCCAGAACGCCAGCCAGGTTTTCATGACCGGGCCGCTGGTCTGCTCGGCGTCGAAATTCGCGGCGACCACGGCGCGTAATTTAGAACGCGGATCCGCCTTGGCCGCCCGGCGCCGGCGCGAGGTGGCTTGCCACAAATCGCGCAGCACGTGCCGCATGGTGGCTTCGAGCAAACCGTCCTTGTCGCCGAAATAGTGGCTGACGATGCCGGTGGAAATGCTCGCGCGCTGCGCCACCGAAGCCAGCGTGGTTCCCGCGAGACCGGTCTGGTCGATGGTGAGGAGCGTGGCGTCGATCAGTTGCGCGCGGCGGATTTCGCGCATTCCAAGTTTGGGCATGGTGCGGGCGCTATTGCTGGCATGAGTTTCGGGAGGACTGCGCAAAACGAAAACACCGTCCGCCTGAGTGGATTCGAGTGGCCATGGTAGGTTTTTTATATTGAACGGTCAATCAATAAAAAACGGGTTGCATCAACATGGATACGGGTTCCGCTGGTCGTGTCGGTTCCGGCCAAACCCATGTCGCGTTCGGCACATGCGCTTCGTTCAGCGGGCGCTACGCTCGTTGAACGGCGTGCTGCACTGAACCGGGCACGCCGCTCACAAGACATGGAGACAGACAATGAGCAGCAATCGTGGCGTCGTGTATCTAGGGCAGGGCAAGGTGGAAGTGCAGTCGATCGACTATCCGAAGATGGTCGATCCGCGTGGCCGTTCGATCGGCCACGGCGTGATCCTGAAGGTAGTGAGCACCAATATTTGCGGCTCCGATCAGCATATGGTGCGCGGCCGCACGACCGCCGAGGTCGGCCTCGTGCTCGGCCACGAGATTACCGGCGAGGTGATCGAGATTGGCCGCGACGTGGAAACGCTGAAAATCGGCGATCTCGTTTCGGTGCCGTTCAACGTGGCCTGCGGACGCTGCCCGACCTGCAAGGCGCAACATACCGGTGTGTGCCTGAATGTGAATCCTTCGCGTGCGGGCGGTGCTTATGGTTATGTCGACATGGGCGGCTGGATCGGCGGCCAGGCCGAATACGTGATGGTGCCGTACGCCGACTTCAATCTGCTGAAATTCCCCGATCGCGCGCAGGCGCTGTCGAAAATCCGCGATCTCACGTGCCTCTCCGACATTCTGCCGACCGGCTATCACGGCGCGGTGATGGCCGGCGTGAAGCCCGGCGCGACCGTCTATATCGCGGGCGCGGGGCCGGTGGGGATGGCGGCGGCCGCTTCGGCGCGCTTGCTGGGCGCGGCCTGCACGATCGTCGGCGATATGAACGAGGAGCGTCTCGCGCATGCGCGCAAGATGGGTTTCCAGACCGTGGATCTGTCGAAGGACGCCACGCTGGGCGAGCAGATCGAACAGATTCTTGGCCGGCCCGAAGTGGATTGCGCGGTGGACTGCGTCGGCTTCGAAGCACACGGCCACGGCAGCAGCGGCTCGCATGAGGAAGCGCCGGCCACCGTGCTCAATTCGCTGATGGAAATCACGCGGGCTGCGGGCGCGATCGGCATTCCGGGCCTTTACGTGACCGACGACCCCGGCGCCGCCGATGCCGCCGCGCGCAAAGGCAGCCTGAGCATCCGTTTCGGTCTGGGCTGGGCCAAGTCGCACTCGTTCCATACCGGACAGACGCCCGTGATGAAGTACAACCAGAACCTGATGCAGGCGATCTTGTGGGACCGCTTGCCGATTGCGGATATCGTCAACGTGACGGTGGTGTCGCTCGACCAGGCGCCCGATGGTTATCGCCAATTCGATGGCGGTGCACCGAAGAAGTTCGTGATCGACCCGCATGGGTTGTTGAAGGCGGCGTAGGCGAGCCTTCGTCAGCGACATCGTGTCATCCTTCGGTTTGCGTGAACTTTGTATAGGATCACGCTATTCGCGACGAGGCGTGCTCGGTCGTCGGGCAACTGCGAGCAACGGTCGCAGTTGAAAGCTTTGGTACGAAGCGGCCCGATGACTGGCGCGAGTCGTAGCGTGAGGGTTGCGCCCATTCAGCTTTGCTGAGGGAAACCCTTTGCGCATTGCGCAGACCGATAAAGCACCGATTGGCCGAATAGTCCTGATGAGCAGTAACGCTTCCCCCCTGAATCTGCGCAATGTGACGCTCTGTGCGGCGGATTCGATCAATCCCGTATTCGCCGCGCGCGCGCTCGAGATATCAGCGGCCCGGTGCAACTTTGCCGACGCGATCCTCTTCACTCACGAGACCGTACCCACCTCTGTACGTACCGTGCTGATTCCGCGCCTGCAGTCCAAAGAAGACTATTCGGCTTTCATGGTCAAGCATCTGCTCGGCCATGTGACCACACCGTGGGTACTCGTCGTTCAATGGGACGGTTATGTGCTGGACCCCGCGGCGTGGAGTGATACGTTTTTCGACTACGACTACATCGGTGCGAAATGGCCGTTCCACCGCGATGGCATGAACGTGGGCAACGGCGGGTTCTCGCTGCGTTCGACAAAGCTGTTGCGGGCGCTGGCGGACGAACGGTTCGAATTCCTTCCCGGCGTCAATGAGGACGACCTGATCTGCCGCGTATATCGGCCCTTGCTCGAAAGCGGATACGGCATCCGGTTTGCGCCCGAGGAAGTCGCGATCCGCTTTGCTTATGAGCATGTGCTGCCGGACAGGCCGACCTTCGGTTTTCACGCCGTGTTCAACAAGTGGCGGCACGTCGGCGACGAGATGCTGATGGATATGGTGCGTAAGCTGGACATCGGGACTTACAGCTCCAACGAGGTCCTGATGCTATTGAAGATCTATTGCGATCAGCGCAAATTCGACTGCGTAAAGGTGATGTACGAGCGTTACCGGCGCCTATGGAGCACCCAGGAGTTCGTGCGGAACATGATGGTGATAGGGCTGACCGCGGAGGCCGCGCTGCAATACGTCGGCCTGTGCGAAAGCGTGGTGAAGAATGCTTGCGATGGATTGTGCGAGTGACGCCGACCAACGATCTGGAGCGGCAACTGCGAAACGCATGCGTGCGTCATGAGCACGAGCCTCACAACCTGGCGATTCTGCGCGAGATATGCGATGTGCTGATCACGCTAGAGCGCGAGGACGAACTCATTGACTGGGCTGACCGCGCACTGGCACTCGGTACTCAGGATCACCATTTTTTTGCCGTGCGCGCGTTCGCGCTCGATCTGCTGGGACGGCATGCCGAGGCGGTGGAGACTAGAACGCGTGCCCCGTCGATGGCGGATAATCCCGCGCTCGCCCAACTGCGTCTCGGCTACAGCCTGATGATGGCAGGCCATTTCGCTCACGCGATCCAGTTGCTGGATGAGGCGCGACAGCCGGTGGCAACGAGCACGCCCAATGTCCTGGCAACCGCGGAACAGCTTCTCGGCGAGGCGATGCTCAAAGCAGGCGACCCGCGTGGCTTTAAGCACTGGACCCGGCGCAACGATTCTGGCGATGCCGGCAGTTATCGTCCGGCCGGCATACCGGCGTGGGACGGCGAATCCGATCCGCGCGGCCGGCGGGTGCTCGTCGTGCACCAACTCGGTTTCGGCGACAACTTTCTGCTGGGCGCCTGCGTGGCGGACTGGCGCGCTGCCGGTGCGCAGGTGATGATTACCTGTGACCCGCAGATCCATGCGCTCATGCAGGCGTCCTTGCCCGACTGCGAAGTCGTCAGCGCGGCGCGTCCGTTGCAGACCCATGGCCCACTGCCCGACGCGGTGCGCGCGCGAGTGGAAGCATTCGCGCCGCACTTATACGCGACGCTATTGCATTTGCCGGTGTTGCGCGCCGCGCAGACGACATGTCCATACCGGTTTGAGGCGTATCTACGGGCTCCGCCGGCGAAGCGGCAGATTGCGGCAGCGTGGGCGCGACAGTTGCGCGCGCAACATCGCGGAAAGAAGCTCGTCGGGTTGTTCTGGGACTGTGGCCAGCGCCACCTGTCCAATGTCGGCAGCTCAATGCGGTGCTGGGCCGCGCGACGCAGCCTGCCGCTCGATGCGCTCAATCGGCTCGTGACGGATCCCGCGCTGACCGGGCGAATCTGTTTCGTGAATCTGCATCATCCGCTTGCCGAGGCGGCAGCAGGCATGCCGCCCGCCACGGTCGAGCGCTATCTGCCCGGCATCCACCTTTTCGATGACACCGCCGCATGCATCGGCGAACTGGACGCTGTGTTCGCGGTTGATTCGGCCGTGGCCAATCTCGCCGCGATGATGGGCAAACTGACTTGCGTGCCGGTCAACACGTCCGGCGACTGGCGTTGGGGCCATTCGGGAAGCACGTCCAACTGGATCGAAAGCGCGACGCTGTTGCGGCAAACGCGGGAGGGCGACTGGGATCCCGTCGTGCGGGATGCAGCGGCGTGGCTGGCCGCGCTATGACAATTGCGGCCTGCGTTCCGTCATCCGCTGAATGGACGGTGCGCTGATGTACTGAGTGCGCTCCGCTGATGGAAACGCCGCCGCCTCAAGCCGCCAGCACCGGCGCCACCGCCAGCGACGGCGCCTGCTTGCGTCGTTCTCGCGTCGGCGCCGTGCCGAACGCATCGCGGTAGCTTTTCGAAAAGTGGCAGGCCGACTGGAAGCCGCATGCCATCGTGATGTGCATGATCGACATGTCGGTTTGCAACAGCAACTCGCGCGCGCGCCGCAAACGCAGCGTCAGATAGTAATGCGTCGGCGTCATCCCCAGATGTTCGCGGAACAACCGCTGCAATTGCCGCTGCGACATACCGGCGAGCCGCGCGAGTTCTTCGCGTGAGAGCGGCTCTTCGATGTTGTTCTCCATCAGCGCGATCACTTCGAAAAGCGACTTGTTGGCCGAGCCGAGCCGCGCCACTAGCGGCATTTTCTGTTGCGCGCTGGTGTCGCGCACATGTTCGACAATGAACTGCTCGGCGATCTGCGTGACGCGCGCAGTGCCGACGCGCGGCGCGATCAGGTTCAGCATCATATCGAGCGGCGCGACGCCGCCAGTGCATGTGACGCGATCGCGATCGATCACGAACAGTTCTTTCAGAAAGCGCGTGTCGGGAAACTCTTCCTTGAGCGCCGACATGTTCTCCCAGTGAATCGCGCACGCATACCCGGCCAGCAGACCGGCGCGCGCCAACGCATACGTGCCGGTGCACAGGCTGCCGAGCACGCTGCCCATACGGGCAAAGCGGCGCAGCGCGGAAAGATGGGCGGGCGTGGTCGCATGCTGCACGTCGATGCCGCCGACCACGAACACGATATCGGGCTGACCGACGCATTCCACCGGTCCCGTATCGACCGACAAGCCGTTGCTCGCCATGACCGGACCGCCTTCCGGACTCACGATCGACCAGCGGTAAAGCGTTTGGCCGGTCAGATAGTTCGCCATGCGCAGGACTTCGATCGCGTTAGTGAACGCAATCATGGTGAAGTTGGGAACCGGCATGAATGCGAAATGCGACAACGATGCCGTGCGATCGGTGGACATGGGAGGAATGATTCCTTCGAATCTGTAATGTCGCGTCGCCGTGGGGAGCAGCGACTTCTGTAATTCTGAGGACTAGGGCAACTACCGTGCCATCAGGCTAAACCCCTGGTTACTCATCATTCCAGTCGGATAGCTAACCAAACGGCACCAGAACGGCGCTGGCAGGGTTCATTGGCGCACCCGAATTGCGCACGAAGGTCAGGTGCAGTGCAGCATGATCCGCCGCAAAGCACGCTCGTGCGGCAATCGGTAGAACGCGGGCAAGGGCAGACTTGTGAAAAAAGGACGCTTATGGCGGAAAAGGCAAAGAACGCGTCTGAATTCATAAATTGACGCGCGGGGCGAGCGTCAAGAATAGACGCAATGCACACCGGTAGCAGCAGGGGCGAAGCGAGTCCCAGGCGCGGCTTCCGGCCTTCCGTCAACGACTCCACGGACCTTCCATGTCGAACCCGAATCCTTTCTTCGAAGAATCGCTGGCCACGCGCGATCCGGCGGTGCGCGGCGCTATTTTGAAAGAGCTCGAGCGCCAGCAGTCGCAAGTCGAACTGATCGCGTCGGAAAACATCGTGTCGCGCGCGGTGCTCGAAGCACAGGGCTCGGTGCTGACCAACAAATATGCGGAAGGCTATCCGGGCAAGCGTTACTACGGGGGTTGCGAATACGCCGACGTGATCGAAACGCTCGCGCTCGATCGCATCAAGCAACTGTTCAACGCGAAGTTCGCCAACGTGCAGCCGCATTCCGGCGCGCAGGCCAACGGCGCGGTGATGCTCGCGCTGGTGAAGCCGGGCGACACGGTGCTTGGCATGTCGCTCGACGCGGGCGGCCACCTCACGCACGGCGCCAAGCCGGCCATGTCGGGCAAATGGTTCAACGCGGTGCAGTACGGTGTCAATCGCGACACGATGCTGATCGATTACGAGCAGATCGAGGAACTCGCGCAGCAGCACAAACCTGCGTTGCTGATCGCCGGCTTCTCGGCTTATCCGCGGGCGCTGGACTTTGCACGGCTGCGCGCGATCGCCGACGGCGTGGGCGCCAAATTGATGGTGGATATGGCGCATATCGCCGGCGTGATCGCGGCGGGGCGTCATCAGAATCCGGTCGAGCATGCGCATGTGGTCACCTCGACCACGCACAAGACACTGCGCGGCCCGCGCGGCGGCTTTGTGCTGACGAATGACGAAGACATTGCCAAGAAAATCAACTCGGCCGTGTTCCCGGGCTTGCAGGGCGGCCCGCTGATGCACGTGATCGCCGGCAAGGCGGTTGCATTTGGCGAAGCACTGCAACCCGGCTTCAAGACCTATATCGACAGCGTGCTCGCCAACGCGCAGACGCTCGGCGAGGTGCTGAAGGCCGGCGGCGTGGATCTGGTGACGGGCGGCACCGACAACCATCTGTTGCTGGTCGATCTGCGGCCGAAGGGCCTCAAGGGCAATCAGGTCGAGCAGGCGCTGGAGCGCGCGGGCATTACCTGCAACAAGAACGGCATTCCCTTCGATACCGAGAAGCCCACGATCACCTCCGGCATTCGCCTCGGCACGCCCGCGGGCACCACGCGCGGCTTCGGCGTGAGCGAATTCCGCGAAGTCGGGCGTCTGATCGTCGAGGTGCTCGATGCGCTGCGCGATCACCCGGAAGGCCATGCCGCAACTGAACAACGCGTACGCCGCGAGATTTTCGCGCTGTGCGAACGCTTTCCCATCTACTAAGCACGCCTGGAGCAAACGATGAGCACTTTGCACGAAAACAGCATCATCATCGACGGTTTGAACATTTCGAAGTTCGAGCGCTCCGTGTTCGAGGATATGCGCAAGGGCGGCGTGACCGCGGTGAACTGCACGGTCTCGGTCTGGGAAAGCTTCCAGAAGACCGTCGATAACATTGCCGAGATGAAGCAGCAGATCCGCGAATACGGCGAGATCCTGACGCTCGTGCGCACGACCGACGACATCTTGCGCGCGAAGAAAGAGAACAAGACGGGCATCATTTTCGGCTTCCAGAACGCGCATGCTTTCGAGGACAACCTCGGCTATATCGAGGCGTTCAAGGACCTCGGCGTGAACGTGGTGCAGCTGTGCTACAACACGCAGAACCTGGTGGGCACCGGTTGCTATGAGCGCGATGGCGGTCTGTCGGGCTATGGCCGCGAGGTGATCCAGGAGATGAACCGCGTCGGCATCATGGTCGATCTCTCGCACGTGGGCGGCAAGACTTCTTCCGAAGCGATCGCGGCTTCGAACAAGCCCGTGTGCTATTCGCATTGCTGCCCGTCGGGCCTGAAAGAACATCCGCGCAACAAGAGCGACGAGCAACTGAAAGAGATCGCGGACGCGGGCGGTTTCGTCGGCGTGACGATGTTCGCGCCGTTCCTCAAGCGCGGTCCGGACGCGACCGTTGAAGACTATATCGAAGCGATCGAGTACGTGGTGAACCTGATCGGCGAAGACCAGGTCGGCATCGGCACGGACTTCACGCAAGGCTACAGCACGGAATTCTTCGACTGGATCACGCACGACAAAGGCCGCTATCGCCAGTTGACGAACTTCGGCAAGGTCGTGAATCCGGAAGGCATTCGCACGATCGGCGAGTTTCCGAACCTGACGGCCGCGATGGAACGCGCCGGCTGGAGCGAAACGCGCATCAAGAAGATCATGGGCGAAAACTGGGTACGGGTGTTCGGCGAAGTCTGGAAGGTTTGACCGCTGCCTGAATCGACACCTATCCCACAGATAAAAACGGAGCCTCCACATGCAACCCCAACTGCCTATCGACGTCGATGCGAATACCGGCGTCTGGACCACCGACGCGCTGCCGATGCTGTACGTACCGCGTCACTTCTTCACGAACAACCACACCGCTGTGGAAGAGGCCCTCGGACTCGATACGTATGCCGAGATTCTCTACAAGGCCGGCTACAAGTCCGCGTATTTCTGGTGCGACAAGGAAGCGAAGCAGCACGGCATTGCGGGCATGGCGGTGTTCGAGCATTACCTGAAGCGTTTGTCGCAACGCGGCTGGGGCATCTTCACGATCACCGAAGCCGATCCGTCGAGCTCGCGTGCGCGCATCGAGTTGCATCACTCGTCGTTCGTGCTGGCGCAGCCGGGCAAGGTGGGCAAGCTTTGCTACATGTTCGCCGGCTGGTTCGCGGGGGCGATGGACTGGGTCAACGATACCGCGCCGGACGCCTCGCGCAAGGGCCCGCCATCGCATTCCAGAGAAGCGCAATGCGCCGCTGAAGGCCACGAACACTGTGTGTTCGAAGTGTCGCCGCTCGCATCGTAAGCGCAACCGTAAGCACACACATAAACGGCTTCCACCACGGCGCACGACACAGCGCAACAAGCATTTCATTCCGAGGTCGATCGCGATGCGTTACCCGAACCTTTTCAAGCCTCTCACGCTGAACAAGCTGACTTTGCGCAACCGTATCGTCAGCACCGCGCACGCGGAGGTCTATGCGGAACCGGGCGGCCTGCCTGGCGACCGTTATATCCGTTACTACGAGGAGAAGGCCAAGGGCGGCGTCGGCCTTGCTGTGTGCGGCGGTTCGAGCCCGGTGTCGATCGACAGCCCGCAAGGCTGGTGGAAGTCGGTGAATCTGTCGACCGACAAGGTCATCGACCCGCTTGCGCGGCTCGCCGAAGCGATGCACACGCATGGCGCGAAGATCATGATCCAGGCCACGCATATGGGACGCCGCTCGGCGTTTCATGGCGAGCATTGGCCGCATCTGATGTCGCCGTCCGGCGTGCGGGAGCCGGTGCACCGCGGCAATGCGAAGATCATCGAGGTCGAGGAAATTCGCCGCATCATCAGCGATTTCGCGGCCGCGGCGAAGCGCGTGAAAGATGCGGGCATGGACGGCGTCGAAATCTCGGCCGCGCACCAGCATCTGATCGACCAGTTCTGGAGCCCGCGCACCAACTTCCGTACCGACGAATGGGGCGGTTCGCTGGAAAACCGCCTGCGTTTCGGCACTGAAGTATTGAAGGCCGTGCGTGAAGCGGTAGGCGCGGACTTCTGCGTCGGCTTGCGCATGTGCGGCGACGAGTTCCATGAAGACGGGCTCGATCACGAGCAACTGAAAGAGATCGCTCAGGCCATGAGCGAAACCGGCCTGATCGACTACCTCGGCGTGATCGGTTCGGGTGCGGACACGCACAACACGCTTGCCAACTGCATGCCGCCCATGGCGCTGCCGCCCGAGCCGTTCGTGCATCTCGCGGCCGGTATCAAATCGGTGGTCAAGCTGCCCGTCATGCACGCGCAAAGCATTCGCGACGCGGGCCAGGCCGAGCGCCTGCTCGCCAGCGGCATGGTCGATCTGGTCGGCATGACGCGCGCGCAGATTGCCGATCCGCATATGGTCATCAAGATCCGCGATGGCCGCGAGGACGAAATCAAGCAGTGCGTCGGCGCGAATTATTGCATCGACCGTCAATACAACGGGCTCGATGTGCTGTGCGTGCAGAACGCCGCGACTTCGCGCGAAGAAACGATGCCGCACGTGATCGCCAAAACGCGTGGGCCGAAGCGCAAGGTGGTCGTGGTCGGCGCGGGTCCGGCGGGACTCGAAGCGGCGCGCGTGGCGAAGTCGCGCGGTCACGACGTGGTGCTGTTCGAGAAGAACGACTACGTGGGCGGCCAGATCATGCTGGCCGCGAAAGCGCCGCAGCGCGAACAGATGGCGGGCATCGTGCGCTGGTTCGACATGGAGACCAAGCGCCTCGGCGTGGACCGGCGTCTCGGTGTTGCCGCCAGTGAGCAAACCATCATGGCCGAGAAGCCGGACATCGTCGTGCTCGCCACGGGCGGTTCGTCGTTCACGTCGCAAGTCGCGGCGTGGGGCGTCGACGAAGGTCTCGCCGTCAGTTCGTGGGACGTGCTGTCGGGCAAGGTGGAGCCGGGCAAGAACGTGCTGGTGTACGACGGCGTCAGCACGCATGCCGGCGCGGGCGTGGCCGATTTCATGTCGAGCCGCGGCTCGAACGTCGAGATCGTGACGCCGGACGTGAAAGTGGCCGACGACGTGGGCGGCACCACGTTCCCGATTTTCTACCGGCGTCTGTACGCCCAAGGTGTGATCCATACGCCGAACTACTGGCTCGATAAGGTCTACGAGGAAGACGGCAAGAAGATCGCCGTGATCCGCAACGAGTACACCGAGGAGCAGGAAGAGCGCGCGGTCGATCAGGTGGTGATCGAAAACGGCAGCACGCCGAACGACGAGTTGTACTGGAAGCTCAAGCCGGAATCGGTCAATCGCGGCCAGGTCGACGTGCATAAGCTGTTCGCCTCCGAGCCGCAACCGTCTTTGAGCGAAGAACTCGGCAATGGCCGCTTCCTGCTGTTCCGCGTCGGCGACTGCATTTCCATGCACAACATTCACGGCGCGATCTACGACGCGCTGCGCCTTTGCAAGGATTTCTGACGATGAGCCCCGTGTTTGTCATCACCGTCCTGTTGTGGTTGTCGGTGGCTGGTCTGGCGTTCGCGCTCGTCAAGCGCGCCGCGTATTGGCGCGAAGGCCGCGCCACGGCGGCGGGCGCTTACGGCTGGACCAATCTGCTGGCGATTCCCAAGCGCTATTTCGTGGACCTGCATCATGTGGTGGCGCGCGATCCGTACATCGCCAAAACGCACGTGGCGACCGCGGGCGGCGCGATCCTCGCGATGGCGCTGGTGTTCGTCAACTACGGGCTGGCTATTTACTCGCCGTGGCTCGACAAGCTGATCTTTCTGGCCGCGCTCGTCATGCTGGTCGGCGCGGTATTCGTCTGGCGCCGCCGCCACGGCGCGAAAGCGGTGCCGGCGCGGCTCTCGCGCGGGCCATGGGATCATCTGCCGCTGCTGCTCGGCTCGTTCGCGCTCGGTCTCGTACTTTTCATCGCGCTGCCGGCTTCCGCGATGTCCGGTGCGCTCGCCGTCATCGTCGCGCTGCTGATCGCGGTGGGCGCGTTTGCGATGACGTTCGGCGCGGCGCGCGGCGGCCCGATGAAGCATGCGCTCGCCGGGTTGCTGCATCTCGCGTTTCATCCGCGTCAGGAGCGTTTTGCCGAGCGCAATGACACGGACATGGTGCCGCCTACCGCATTGAAAGCACCGCTGCTCGACGCGAAGGAATACGGCGTCGGCAAACCGGTTGAGTTTCGCTGGAACCAGTTGCTCAGTTTCGACGCGTGCGTGCAGTGCGGCAAGTGCGAAGCGGCCTGTCCCGCGTTCGCCGCGGGTCAGCCGCTCAATCCGAAGAAGCTGATTCAAGACCTCGTCACGGGCATGGTGGGCGGCACGGACGCCGAATACGCGGGCAGTCCCACGCCGGGCATTCCGGTCGGCAAGCACGCCGGTGCGCCGGGCAAGCCGCTGATTTCCAGCCTGATCGAAGCGGACACGCTGTGGTCCTGCACGACCTGCCGCGCTTGCGTGCAGGAGTGCCCGATGCTGATCGAGCATGTGGACGCGATCGTGGATATGCGCCGCAATCAGACGCTGGTTGAAGGCAGCGTGCCGGGCAAGGGGCCGATCACGCTCGCGAATCTGCGCGAGACGGGCAGTTCGAACGGCTACGACATCGGCGCGCGTTACGACTGGGCCGTCGATCTGCAAGTGCAGGTCGCGCAACCGGGCCGTCCGGTGGACGTGTTGCTGATCGCCGGCGAAGGCGCGTTCGACATGCGCTATCAGCGCACGCTGCGCGCTTTGGTCAAGGTGCTCAATCGCGCGGGCATCGACTATGCGGTGCTCGGCGGCGTGGAAACCGATACGGGCGACACTGCCCGCCGTCTCGGCGACGAAGCGACTTTCCAGCAGCTCGCGCACAAGCTGATCGGCACGCTCTCGCAGTACTCGTTCCGCAAGATCGTCACCGCGGACCCGCACGTGCTGCACAGCCTGCGCAACGAGTATCGCGCGCTGGGCGGTTTCTACGAGGTGCAGCATCACACGGCGCTGATCGAGCAACTGGTCGCGAGCGGGAAGCTTACGCCGCGTGCGGTGGCCGCGTTTGCGGATCGCAAGATCACGTATCACGACCCGTGCTATCTGGGCCGCTATAACGGTGAAACGGAGGCGCCGCGCCGCTTGCTGAAGACCATCGGAATCAAGGTCGTGGAGATGGAGCGCAATGGCATGCGCGGACGCTGCTGCGGCGGTGGCGGCGGGGCGCCCCTCACCGATATTCCGGGCAAGCGGCGCATTCCCGACATTCGTATCGACGACGCGAAAACCGTCGGCGCGGAGATCGTCGCGGTCGGCTGCCCGAATTGCACGGCGATGCTCGAAGGCGTTGTGGGGCCGCGTCCGGAAGTGCTGGACGTCGCCGAACTGGTTGCAGCGGCGCTGGAGTAACGCGATGAACTCTCTCAAACGAATCGACCCGCGCCGTCCGTTCACGATCACGGCAGACGGACTTAGGCGTATCACCCTCGGTGTGACGGGTGTGGCGGGCTCACTGGAATTCACGGCGCACGGCGCCTCGCATCGCGAACAGGCCAAACCGCGCCGCACCACGGCGGCGCCGCAGCGTGTGATGCTGGTGGCCGCCCACGCGGACCGTGGCGCGCTGGACGATCATGCGCGCCAGGTATTGGCCGGCGCCGCCCTGATTGCGGACGCAACGACCGAGGTGGTGTTGCTGGTCTTCGGCGAGTTCAGCGGCGACGCCGCAGCGCTCGGCGCCGACAAGCTGATCGAATTGCCGATGTTCGACCGCCGCACCTTCGCGCCGCTGGACGAATTGAATGCGCTGGCCGCGTGCGTCGCGGCTTACGCACCGGTGCATGTTTTTCTGCCCGATAACGCAACCGGCGACGGCGACCTTGGCCGCCGTTATGCAGCCGCGGCGAATGCGAGCGTGGCCACGCATGTCGTCGAAATCGACGCCGAGCATGTGGCGGCCTATGTTCAGGCGAATACAGCGTATGCCGCGCGCACGTTGCCCGAGGTAGTGCTGCTCGCGGCCAACGCGGTCGATCCGAAGCTGCCGTTCGTTGGTGCGGGCGAGCGGGTCATGTGGCGCTTCGACGGCGACGCCGCAGCAGCGCAAGGCGCGGTGCGCGATCTCGGCATCGAGGAAATCGACGCCGCCCAACTGGCGCTCGAAGAAGCGGATTTCATCGTTTCGGCGGGCAACGGCGTGCGCGACGTGCCGGCGTTCGAGCGTCTGGCGGCCACGCTGGGCGCGGCCATCGGCGCGAGCCGTGTGGCCGTGGACGACGGCAAGTTCACCCGCGACAAACAGATCGGCGCGACCGGCAAGACCGTCGAGGCGAGTGTGTATATCGCCTTCGGTATTTCCGGCGCGGTCCAGCATCTGCAAGGGATCAAGGACTGCCGGCATGTGATCGCGGTGAATCTCGACGCGAGTGCGCCGATCGCCAAGCGCGCGAACCTGACAGTGATCGCGGACGCGCAGGAAACCATCGCGGCGCTCAACGAAGCAGCGGCCGCGGCGCGCACTGCGCGCGGAACCGGTGCGGCGCTGCTGAATTCAACGGCTGTCACCGAAGGAGCGCTCGCATGAAGATTGCCGTCCTCGTTTCCGTGGGCCGTCATCCGGTGAGCGGCACGGCGCGCTACAGCCGCAACGATGCCGCCGCGCTGACCATGGCGCTCTCGCTCGCCAGAACACACAACGCGACGCTCGACGTGCTACATGCGGGCGATCCGTCGAACCCTGCGTTGAAGGAGTATCTGGCACTCGGCGCACGTTCGGTCGAAGTGCTTGAAATGCCCACGACGCCTGAAATCCAGGCGGACGCAGCCGCTCCGCTAGCCGCGCGGCTGCGTGGCTACGACCTCGTTCTGACCGGCACGCGCGCGGAAGGCGCGTTCGACAGCGGCATGCTGCCGTATCGCGTCGCCAATGCGCTGGAGATCGCGCTGGTCGGCGCGGCTGTCGACGTGACGTTGCGCGACGGTTGTGCGGAAGTGCGCCAGTTCATGCCGAAGGGGTTGCGCCGCCGCGTGGAGGTGCAGTTGCCCGCGCTGATCGCCGTGCACCCGCTGGCCAACGCCGCTCCCACGTACGCCTACGCACGGTTGCGCGAAGGCACGATCCGCCCGGTCGCCGCGCAAGCCGCCGGCAGCGCCGACGAGCTTGCCTGGACTATCCGCCCGGCAGCCGCCAAACCGGTGCGGCTTGCCGCCGCCGAAAAGCGTTCCGGCCACGCCCGCATGCTGTCTGCCACGACGACCGAGAGCCGAGGCGGCAGCGTCGTAATTGAAGGGAGTTCCGTCGAAAAAGCACAAGTCATTCTCGCGTATTTGCGCGAGCATCAACTCGTGGATTACTGATTTCCGGTTCGGGCCAGCATGCGACCAGGAGGGCCTGGCGCGGCGCCAGACGTGACATGCAACGGAGCACACAATGAAAGTTTCGGCAGACGTTCGCGCAATGATCGAACGCCGTAAGAAGAATCACACGTTGGAAGCGCCTTTCTATACGAGCGAGAATATTTTCGCGCTCGACATGGAGGCGATCTTCCGGCAACACTGGATTCAGGTCGCGGTGGAACCGGACGTGCCGGAGCCGGGCGACTACATCACCGTGGAGATCGGCAACGATTCGATCCTGATCGTGCGCGACGACGATATGCAGGTGAGGGCGTTTCACAACGTCTGCCGCCATCGCGGCGCGCGCCTGTGCAATACCGACAAAGGCTCGCTCGGCAATATCGTCTGCCCGTATCACAGCTGGACGTATAACCTGAACGGCGATCTGATGTTCGCCGAACACATGGGCGACCAGTTCGACCGCTGCAAACATAGCCTGAAGTCCGTGCATCTCGAGAATCTGGCCGGCCTGATTTTCATTTGCCTCGCGGACAACTCGCCAGCGGACTTCGCCGTGGTGCGCGCGGCGATGGAACCGTATCTGTTGCCGCACGATCTGGCCAACTGCAAGATCGCGGCCTCGATCGACATTGTCGAAGAGGGCAACTGGAAACTCACGATGGAAAACAATCGCGAGTGCTATCACTGCGTCGCGAACCATCCCGAGTTGACCATTTCGCTGTACGAATACGGTTTCGGTTATCAGCGCACGCCGGCCAATGAAGAGGGCATGGCCGCGTTCGAAGAGACCGTGGCTCGCCGCACCGCGCAATGGGAAGCGATGCAGTTGCCTTCCGCGGAAATCGAACGGCTTGCCGATCTGGTCACCGGTTTTCGCACGCAACGCCTGCCGCTCGATCGCGACGGCGAATCGCAGACGCTCGACGCGAAAGTGGCCTCGAAGAAACTGCTCGGCGGCTTCGAGCAAGCCGATCTCGGTGGCCTGTCGTTCTGGACGCAGCCCAATTCGTGGCATCACTTCATGAGCGATCACATTGTCAGTTTCTCGGTGATTCCGCTCTCGGCGGGCAAGACGCTGGTGCGCACCAAGTGGCTCGTTCACAAGGACGCGCGCGAAGGCATCGATTACGACGTGAACAACCTCACGGCCGTGTGGCGCGCCACGAACGATCAGGATCGCGCACTCGTCGAATACTCGCAACGCGGCGCGACGAGCAGCGCTTATGAGCCGGGTCCGTATTCGCCGTTCACGGAAGGCCTCGTCGAGAAGTTCTGCGAGTGGTACATCGGCCGCCTGGCGGATTACAGCAATGCGCCCCAAACCCATGAAGCAGGCGAAACCACGCCGGCTTCGCACGGCGAAAAAGTCGTGTCTTTCATGCGCTGAGCGCGGCACCGCAACCAGGAGTCGGAGAAAACAATGATGCGCGATCAGGCGACGTTTCAGCTCAACACCCAGCCGGCCGCGGACCACGCTGCCAGCCGGGTCACGCAGCCGCGTTTCTGGGAAGCGTTGCCGGCGCGCTGGAACAGCGACACCGACGACACGCTGGTGTGCTGCCAGGTCCGCCAGGAAACGCACGACGTAAAGAGCTTTTTCTTTCGCGCGCCGTCCGGACGGGCGTTCGTATTCGAGCCGGGGCAGTTCATTACGCTGGAACTGGAGATAGACGGCGAGTCGATCAATCGCTGCTATACGATCTCTTCGCCGCCCACGCGTCCGCATACGATCTCGATCACGGTCAAGCGCGTGCCGGGCGGCAAGGTGTCGAACTGGCTGCATGACAATCTGCATGCGGGCGCCGAGGTTCGCGTGCTCGGGCCGGCGGGCGAATTCACCTGCGCGCGGCACCCGGCGCGTAAATTCCTGTTTTTATCGGCGGGCTCGGGTATTACGCCGCTGATGTCGATGAGCCGCGCGCATCATGAACTCGGTGAAGATAGCGACATCGTGTTCGTGCATAGCGCCCGCACACCGGACGACATTATCTTCGCGCGCGAACTCGACCTGATCGCGTCGAATCAGGCGCATTTCCGCACCGCGTTTGTTTGCGAACGGCTCGGCGCGCGCACGAACTGGCCAGGTGTGACCGGTTTTCTGACATTGCCGCTGCTCAAGCTCATCGCGCCGGACTTTCTGGAGCGTGAGATCTTTACCTGCGGACCCGCGCCGTACATGCAAGCGGTGCGCAATCTGCTGGACGAGGGCGGTTTCGATCGCAGTCACTACCACGAGGAAAGTTTCTCGTTCGAGACCGTGGGCGAAGTGGCCGCGCAGTTGACCACCGCTCACGTGGCGGACGCGTTGCTGAACGCGAGCGCGCCGGTCACGGCCGAGAGCTTTATCGAGGCGCGCGAACAGGCGCCGGGCTTCACGCCCGCGCTCGCACCGGCGCCCGCCTCCGTCGAAACGGAAACCCGCTTCAAGGTGAGCTTCGCCAAGAGCAATCGCGAGATCGAATGCGGCAGTGGCCAGCACGTGCTCGACGCCGCGAAAAAAGCGGGCGTGCGGCTGCCCGCATCGTGTACTCAGGGTATGTGCGGCACCTGCAAGGTCAAGCTGGTGTCGGGGGAAGTCGCGATGAAACACGCGGGTGGCATTCGCCAGCGTGAGATCGATCAGGGCATGGTGCTGTTGTGCTGCAGCAAGCCGTTGACCGATCTGGTCGTGGATAAGTAAGACGAGAAGGACGGCCCCCAGTGGCCGAAGTCGCGTGCGGACAACTGGATGTCGGAAAACAACGCTACCTGGCAATTCTGGCTGGCGATTCTAAATGCTCATTGGGTTGTTGTGACGGCAAACGGGAGAACGGCGATGAGACTGATCAAAAAGATATTCGTGTTGAGCGCATTGAGCGCGGCGCTGACGGCAAGCAGCGTGAGTGTGTCGGCCGATACCAAGCCGACTATCAAGATCGGTTACGTGGAAGGTTGGGACGACAGCGTCGCGACCTCGAACGTGGCCGCGCGCGTGATCGAAAAGCGTCTGGGCTACCAGGTGCAACTCGTGCCGGTCGCAGCCGGCGTGATGTGGCAAGGCGTGGCGCGCGGTGACCTCGATGCGACGCTGTCCGCGTGGCTGCCGGTCACGCACGGCGCGTACTGGAACAACTTCAAGGACAAGGTGGTCGACCTCGGTCCGAACTTCAACGATGCGAAGATCGGCCTGATCGTGCCAGAAAACGCCGACGTGAAGAGCGTGGGCGATCTGGAGGCGAAGAAGACGGAGTTCGGCTCCCGCATCGTCGGGATCGACGCCGGCGCGGGCGTGATGCAGAAAACCAGCGAGGCGATCAAGGCCTATGGACTCGACTACACGCTGATGCCGAGCTCGGGCAGCGCGATGACCGCCGAACTGGCGCGCTCGGAAGCGGCGAGCAAGCCGATTATCGTGACGGGCTGGAAGCCGCACTGGATGTTCGCGAAGTACAAGCTCAAATTCCTCGAAGATCCCAAGAAGGTGTTCGGCGAAGCGGAGCACGTGGATAGCGTCGTGAATCCTGACCTCGAGAAGAAGGCGCCGACGGTTGTCGCGTTCCTCAAGAAGTTCCAATGGAAGCCGGGTGAGATCGACAGCGTGATGCTGGCCACGCAAAACGGCGAGAAGCCGACTGCTGCCGCGGATGCGTGGATCAGCGCGCACGGCGACCGCGTGGATAGCTGGGTGAAGTGATTACGCGCTTAGTGTGAACGTGCTGCCGCTTCGGTGAAGCGGCAGCTTCCAGAGAACGCCGCTCTTTTTAGCGGCGTTTTCGTTTATTGCAGTACAACGGTCCGATCGCCGTTGATAAACACCCGCCGTTCGATAAACGCCTTGACGGCCCGCGCCAGCGTGATGCATTCGACGTCGCGCCCGGTGGCAAGCAGGCGCTCCGGGCTATACGAATGATCGACGCGCTCCACCACCTGTTCGATGATCGGACCTTCGTCGAGATCGTCAGTGACGAAGTGCGCGGTGGCGCCGATCAGCTTGACGCCGCGCGCATGCGCCTGGTGATACGGTTTCGCACCCTTGAAGCCGGGCAGGAACGAATGGTGGATATTGATCGCGCGTGCCGCGAGCGCACGGCTCGTTTCCCCGGACAGAATCTGCATATAGCGCGCGAGAATCATCAACTCCGCGCCCGATGTCTCGAACAGATCGAGCAGCCGCGCTTCCTGTTGCGGCTTCGTATCGGCGGTGATCGGCAGATGGTGGAAGGGCAAGCCATGCTGCTGCGCCAAGGGTTCGAGATCGCGATGATTCGAGCCGATTCCGACAATGTCCATTTTCAGCTCGCCCATGCGCCAGCGGAACAGCAGATCGGCGAGACAGTGTTCGAGTTTCGACACCATGATCAGGACTTTCGGCCGTGTGCCGACGTCGTGCATGGCCCATGTCATGCGGAAGCGCTCGGCGATCGGCTCGAATTCGCGCTTGAGGCCCGCGGCATGCAGCGTCTCGCTGCTGTCCACGCCGTGGAACACGCAGCGCACGAAAAAGCGTTCACTCAGGTCGTCGTCGAAAACGGTCAGTTCGTCGATATAGCAATGATGCCGGTCGAGAAAGCCGACAACGGCGGCGACCTGGCCCGCCGCGCTCGGACACGCGACGGTGAGAACCAGTTGATCGGGGCGGGAATCGGCGGACATGCGCTCTCCACTTGGATGATAGGGCGATGCCACGGGGCGCGGCATGCATCATCGCAGTAGATCAAATCAGGCGCATGCGCGGATAGAAGCTAAACGCCGTCGCGCTGGAACGGGAGCGCCAGATTCGGGGGCGGTGCTCAGTCGGCGTCGAGTCCGCATTCGCCGAGCAGCCATTGGCGAAAGGCGCTAACAGCGGGCGTCGCCGCGCGCTGCGTGACGAGCAGATAGCCGCGCTCGGTGACGACCGGCGGCTCGAACAGTTCGACGAGTTGCCCCGTTGCAAGCAGTTCGTCGACGAGCGGCGCCCAGCCGAGCGCGACGCCCTGGCCCATGATCGCCGCATGGGCCACGAGCGTAAAACTGTTGAACGTGATGCCGCGATGCGCGGGCGGCGCATCCAGCGCGTGCGCGGCGAACCAGTCGGTCCAGGACAGCCAGCGCGCCGGCTGGGTCGGTTCGAGATGCAGCAACGGGAGGTGCAGCAGCTCGGACGGCGTACGCAGCGACGGGTGTGCCGCGGCAAAGGCGGGGCTGCACACCGGCGTGACGCGCTCGGGAAACAGTTTGACCACGCCGCGCGCGCTCCAGTCGGCGTGTTCGTCGCCGAATGCAATGGCAATGTCCGCCTGATCGTGCGAAGGATCGAACACGTTCTGAGAGGTGATGATCTTCACGTCGACGTCCGGCATCAGCGCCTTGAACTGCGATAAACGCGGCATCAGCCAATAGGTGGCGAAGCCGAAATCGGTGGAGAGCGTGAGGGTTTGCGGCATACGCCGCGCGCGGATTTCGCTGGTGGCGAGGCGAATCGTGTCGAGCGCGTGGCGCACCGCTTCGAACAACCGCTCACCGTCTTCCGTGAGCGTAACGCCGCGATGGCCGCGCTCGAAGAGCGGGGTGCCCAGCGCTTCTTCAAGCTGCACGACGCGCTGGCTGACAGCCGGCTGTGTCGAACCCATCTCGCGCGCGGCAGCCGTGAAGCTGGCCAGACGCGCCGCGGATTCGAACATGGCCAGCGCCTGCATTGGCGGCAAGCGATCCTGCCTCGGCATAACGACCCCTTATAGGCACATAACGATTTGCCGTCTTCACAGTCGTGAATTGGACGGCAATAGTGGTGCGCATGGCGGGCCCGGCATCGGGCCGCCCGTTTGCCGTTGCAACAACGGCGGCATTTGCACCGACACTTGTGATTCTATTCGAGGCACGCCCCCATGCTTGAGAGCAAAAAGAATATCCTCATTCTGATGGCTGACCAGATGACGCCGTTCGCGTTGGCCGCATACGGACACCGTCTGACCAGGACCCCCAATCTCGACCGGCTCGCCAAGCAAGGCGTGGTATTCGAATCCGCCTATTGCGCGAGTCCGCTATGTGCGCCATCGCGGTTTTCCTTCCTGTCGGGCAAGCTGCCGTCGGCAATCGGCGCCTATGACAATGCAGCGGAATTTCCGTCGCAAACGCTGACGTTCGCGCACTATCTTCGCGCCGAAGGATATCGCACCATTCTGTCCGGCAAGATGCATTTCTGCGGCGCCGATCAGTTGCATGGCTTCGAAGAGCGGCTCACCACCGACATCTATCCTGCCGACTTTGGCTGGACGCCCGACTGGGCGCATTTCGAAGCGCGCCCCACGTGGTATCACAACATGAGCTCCGTGATCGATGCGGGCCCGTGCGTGCGCACCAACCAACTCGATTTCGATGACGAAGTCACGTTCACCACGCGCCAGAAACTCTTCGACATCGCACGCGAACGTCATGCCGGAAAAGATGCAAGACCATTCTGCATGGTCGCCTCGCTAACCCATCCGCACGACCCGTATGCGATTCCAAAAAAGTACTGGGACCTGTATCGCGACGAAGACATCGACATGCCCGCGTTTCGCGATTCAATCGAAGACGCCGATCCGCATTCGAAGCGCCTGCGCCATGTATGCGAAACCGACCGCACGCCGCCCACGGGTCAGCAGATCCGCAATGCGCGCCGAGCCTACTACGGCGCAATCTCCTACGTCGACGACCAGTTCGGCGCGATCCTCGAAGCGCTCGAACAGTCGGGACTCGCGAAAGACACGATGATCGTCGTAACCTCCGACCACGGCGAGATGCTCGGAGAGCGGGGCCTCTGGTACAAGATGACCTTCTTCGAAGGTGGCTGCCGCGTTCCTCTGATCGTGCACGCGCCGCAGCAATTCGACGCGCATCGCGTGCGGGCATCCGTTTCGCATCTCGATCTGCTGCCCACGCTGGTCGAACTGGCGCGCGGCGAATCGCCGGCCATGTGGCCCGATTCGCTCGATGGACAGAGCCTCGTGCCGCATCTACAGGGCCGCCAAGATGGTCACGATGAAGCCATTGGCGAATATCTGGCGGAAGGTGCGATTGCGCCGATCGTGATGGTGCGGCGCGGCCGCTTCAAATTCATTCATACGCCAGCGGATCCCGATCAACTTTACGACGTCGCAGCGGACCCGCTGGAGCGGGAGAATCTTGCCGCGCGCAGCGAATACGCGGCACAGGTCGCGGCGTTGCGTGAGGAGATCGCGCAACGCTGGGATCTCGCCGCGCTGCACAACGAAGTGTTGCAAAGCCAGCGGCGGCGTCATTTTCATTTCGCTTCCACGACACAGGGCACGGTCGCGTCGTGGGACTGGCAGCCGCATGTCGATGCGAGCCAGCGCTATATGCGCAATCACATCGATCTGGATACGCTCGAAGCGATGGCGCGTTTTCCCGCCGTCGTGCGTTGATTCCCACTCTGCTAACGATCCACCCCACCTCACGAACAGGAAGCCGACATAATGAAAAAGCTCTTCAAACAGGCGGTAACCGGCGTGGCGCTGCTTTGCGCGTCGGCCACATTCGCGTTGGCCGCCGAGCCGCAGTCGTGCACGCAAGTCAACATGGCGGGGCCCGGATGGACCGACATCGACGCCACCAATGCGATCACCGGCGTACTGTTGAAGGCGCTGGGCTATAAGCAGAGCGTGGCGAACCTGTCGGTGCCGATCACGTATCAGGGCTTGAAGAAAGGGCAGATCGACGTGTTTCTCGGCAACTGGATGCCCGCGCAGGCGCCGGTCGTCAAACCGTTCGAGGAAGAAAAGTCGATCGAGGTCGTGCATCCGAATCTGAGCAACGCCAAGTTCACGCTGGCCGTACCCGATTATGTGGCGGCGGCCGGCATCCATTCTTTCGCGGATCTGGCAAAGAACGCCGACAAGTTCGATAGCAAGATCTATGGCATCGAACCTGGCGCACCGGCCAATCAGAACATCAAGAAGATGGTCGACGACAAGGCGTTCGGCCTCGGCAACTGGAAGCTCGTCGAGTCGAGCGAGACCGGCATGCTCACGCAGGTGGAGCGGGCGGTGCGCGAGAAGAAATGGATTGTCTTTCTCGCGTGGGAACCGCACTTGATGAACACCAGGTTCAAGCTCACTTACCTTGATGGCGGCGACAGGTACTTCGGGCCCAACTACGGCGGCGCCACGGTCAATACGGTGGCGCGCAGCGGCTATGCCGAGCAGTGTCCGAACGTCGGCAAGCTGTTCAGGCAGCTCACCTTCAATGTCGATCTGGAAAACGGCGTGATCACCGAAGTACTGGAAAAGAAGACCCCTGTGAACGCTGCCGCGACCGAAGCGCTCAAGCGTCACCCTGAATTGTTGAAGTCGTGGCTCGACGGCGTGAACACGGCGAGCGGCGCCAATGGTTTGCAAGCCGTGCAAACGGCGCTCGGTATGAAATAACAGCGCATTCCTAACCATGAAGTCGCCAGGCGACAGATTTATGTCGCTTCCGGTCGAATCCTCCTAAATCTGGACTCGTATTCTTGATCCGGCGATGTGAATGTGACTGGTCATTACATGCATCGCGGATAGCTTCAATCCGTTTTACTCGGTCTCAGCCGGTTTCGAACTGCCCGTCATGCGAGAAGCGCCGCGCGCTGGTCAACAGCGCGCAGCAGGGATCGCTTTATCCAACGAAATACGCAGGCAAAGAGCAGGGGAGAATTAGATGAAGAAGAGCAATGCCGTCAGCCTTTCGGGACTCGCTATCGCAGCAAGCGCTATCTGTGCGCCGATGGCCGCCCATGCGCAAAGCAGCGTCACACTGTACGGCATTCTGGATGCCGGCATCACCTACGTGAACAATGCCGGTGGCGCCAACCAGTTCAAATTCGACGACGGTATTTCGTACGGTAACCGGATCGGTTTCAAGGGCGTCGAAGATCTCGGCGGCGGCTTGCAGGCGGTGTTCGTACTGGAGTCGGGTTTTCACGTGGGCAACGGGCAACTCGGATTCGGCGGCGCGTTGTTCGGCCGCCAGGCATATGTCGGCCTGAAGAGCAACTGGGGTACGCTCTCGCTCGGTAATCAGCTCGACATGACCGAGGAGTTTGTCTACCTCTATAACATCTCGTCGTGGGCGAGCGGTTATGCGATCCATCAGGGCGACTTCGACCGGATGAACGGCGACCGGCTGCCGAATTCGGTCAAGTTTCTCTCCAACGACTACGCAGGCTTCTCGTTCGGCGGCATGTATTCGTTCGGCAATACCGCGGGCGACTTTCACAACAAGAGCGCATGGAGCGTGGGTGCGCGTTACGAGCACAGCGACTTCAACATGGGCGCGGCCTATACGCAGTTGAACAATCCGTACGGCATCTACGCATTCGACCCGTACGCGATGATCGGCACGCGCACGTTCCTCGGCAAGCCGACCGTGTCCGTCGATCCCGCGACCGGCGCGGTAACGGACCTGTACAGCTCGTCGGCGTTTCCGGTCGACAAGCAAGGGGCGTTTGCCGTGGGTGCGGCCTATACGATCGGCAAGGTCATGCTGAGCGGCGACTTCACTTACACGACGATCAAGGGGCTCGGCGAGACCTCGCATATGCAGGTCTATGAGGTCGGCGCTTCTTATACGTTCACCCCGGCGTTGATGCTGTACGGCGGTTATCAACACACACGGTTCGAAGGCAACCACTGGAACCAGGGCTCGCTCGGCCTGCATTACCTGTTGTCCAAGCGCACGGACGTCTATATTTCCGGCGACTATCTGCGCGCGTCGGATGGCGTGAACGCGGTGATCGGCTATAGCTTCACGCCGTCTTCGTCGAACACGCAGAGCGACGTGCGGATCGGCATGCGTCATTCGTTCTGACCGGTGGCAAAGGGCGGCTTTCCGTGTGTGTGACGGGAACCGCCCGCGCCATTACGATGGCCGTTCGAGCTGTTTCTTGAACGTTTCGATCAGCGCCCGCACTTTGGCCGGCGGATGGCTGGTGGGCGGAAACACCGCCTGAATGCTAGCAGGCTCGGTCGCCCATTCGGGCAACAGGCGGATCAACCGGCCCGCGGCGACATCGGCGTCGATCGAGAAATCGGTCAACAGGCCGAATCCGCCGCCGGCGAGCGTCGCCGAGCGGCACGCGTTGGCCGTGTTCACAAGAAACGCGTTTTCGCAGCGCACGCTTTCGGCGTCACCGTCGTCTGTGCTCTTGCCATTGCTGCGCCGCAGCTCGAGCGTCAATGGATGCGGCAAGACCGTCATTGCGCAGTAGGGCATCGCCGACAGCTCAGCGGGCGTTTGCGGCTCTCCCCATATTTCGACGAACTCCGGACTCGCGACGATCCACTTGACGAAGCTGCCGAGCTTCACCGCCCGGTAATTGGAGTCGGCCAGCCGGCCGAGGCGGATTGCCACGTCGATGCCGTCCGCGATGAGATCCACATATTGGTCGGTGCACAGCAATTCGACATTGAGCTGCGGATTCGCGCGGCGCAGTTCGACGAGCGCCGGCGCGACGGCAAGCGAGCCGTAGTCGATCGGTGAGCTCACGCGCAAGGTGCCGCGCACAGGCGCCGATTCTCCGCCGATCGCCGTCAGTGCTTCTTCCGTGGCGCGCAGGATCTTCACGCTGGCGTCGTAAAACGCTCGGCCCGCTTCCGTCAAGCCTAGCCGCCGCGTCGTGCGGACCAGCAGGCTCGCGCCCACCTCGGCCTCGAGCCGCTGCATGTGCGTGCTGACCATGGTTTTGGCGAGGCCCAGACGCGCTGCCGCGGCGGTCAGCGAGCCGGCCTCGACGACCGCGACGAAGATCGCCAGGCGGTTCAGGTTTACGTCGCGTACGTCGGCCATGGTGGATTGTCCATCTTCGATTGACTGTGTTTCCCGGATTATCGGGCTTCTGCAAAGGCGCTCGTGCGCATTATGCTCGTTCCATCCCTTCCTGCTCGATGGAGCCTGTTATGCCCGCTGCGCGACCCGCCCAACCGATCCGCCTGTATACAACGCTGCTTTCCGGCCACGGCCATCGGGTGAAGCTCTTTCTGACCCTGCTCGACCTGCCGTTCGAAGTGGTCGAACTGGACATGAAAGCCAGTGATAACCGCAAGCCCGCGTATCTGGCGCTCAACCCGTTCGGGCAGGTGCCAACGATCCAGGACGGCGATCTCACGCTGTTCGATTCGAACGCGATTCTCGTGTATCTGGCAAAGCGTTACGGCGACGCCTCCTGGCTGCCGGAAGACCCGCTCGGCGCGGCCACCGTACAGCGCTGGCTGTCGCTCGCCGCCGGCCAGATCGCTTACGGGCCATGTGCCGCGCGGCTCGTTACCGTGTTCGGCGCGCCGCTCGATCATGAGAGCGCGAAGAAAATTGCCGTGAAGCTGTTCAACGTGCTCGAAAGCGAACTAGCGGACAAGGCGTTCGCCGCGGGCAATCAGGTGACGATTGCCGACATTGCCGCGCACACTTATATCGCACATGCACCGGAAGGCGGCGTGTCGCTCGAACCGTACCCGAACATTCGTGCGTGGTTGCGCCGCGTCGAAGCGTTGCCGCGGTTTGTCGCCATGCCGTCGACGAAGGCCGGACTGCTCGCCGGATGAGCGGCTGATTTTTGACGTCAACGGAGTCCGATGATGTCCACGTTTATTCCTCTGAATAGTTGGGGCGCCGACGCCTCGCCGTTTCACACAGCCGAACTCGCCGCCCAGCAGCGTGCGGGGGTGACAAGCCAGGCGGATGCGTCGGGCCGCCGCGGCATTCGCCGCTCCATGCCGGACCAGCACCGCCAGTTCTTCGCCGAACAGCCGTTCATGGTGTTCGGCGGTGTCGACGCCCACGGCCAGCCATGGGCGACGGTGCGCGCGGGCGCGCCGGGTTTCGTAAGCTCGCCGGATGCGCGGACGCTGCGGATCGAAGGCGGCGTGCTGGCCGGTGATCCGCTGGCGGACCGCTGGCAGAAGGGGGCCATGATCGGCGGCCTTGGACTGCAGCCGAAGACCCGGCGCCGCAACCGGATCAACGGCGTGGTGACATCGGTGGACGGAGCCGCGCTGACCGTCGAGGTTCGTCAGAGCTTCGGCAACTGCGCGAAGTATATTCAGAGCCGTGTGCCGAGCTGGGTGGAGCAGGGCGTGTCCGGGCCTTCGGTGCCGCCGGAAATAGCAACGCAACTCAGCGACGCCGACCGTGAGCTGCTGGCGGGAGCCGACACGTTTTTCATCGCGAGCGCGAATCTCGAAGAGAACGCGGGTCTCGCTCGCGGCGTCGACGTGTCGCATCGCGGCGGGCCGCCGGGGTTCGTTCGTATCAAGGATGAGCACACGCTGACCACGCCCGACTACAGCGGCAACAACTTCTTCAATACGATCGGCAACCTGATCCACGATCCACGCGCCGGGTTGCTGTTCATCGACTTCGCGACCGGCGATCTTGTGTATGTCGCCGCAGTTGCGGAAATCGTCTGGGACGGCGCGGAGCTGGCGGCGTTCGAAGGCGCGCAACGGCTCGTACGTTTTCACGTGCGGGAAGTGCGGCGCAGCCGGGGCGCATTGCCGTTTCGCTGGTCCGATGTGGAGTTTGCGCCGCAGTTTGCGGCGGCAGTGCGTAAGCCGGTTGCTGCGTCGCCCTGGCACAAGCTGACGGTTGCGGCAGTGGCCGACGAGACACCGTCGATTCGTTCCTTCTACTTCGAATCGATCGACGGCGCACCGCTGCCGCCTTACAAACCGGGGCAGTTTCTGCCGATTCGCCTGCCTGTGCCGGGTCTCGACACACCGCTGATGCGAACCTACACGCTTTCCGATGCGCACAATCCGTTGCGGTATCGAATCAGCGTGAAACGCGAAGGGGTCGCCTCGAACTGGTTGCACGAGCATCTGGTTGCCGGCATGCAGATCGAAGCCATGAAGCCGCGCGGCACCTTCACCTATGCGCAAGAGAGCCCGCGCTCCGCCGTTTTTATCTCGGCGGGTATCGGCATCACACCGATGATGGCCATGCTTCGGCATGCGTCGGCCGCGTCGCGCGACGACGGCGCGAAAGCGAGGCGACTGTTCTTCTTTCACGGTGCGCGCAGTGATCGTGAACGACCTTTCAGTGCTGACCTGAAGGAGATCGCGGCGCGTAATCCGGCAGTTTCCCTGCATCTTTTCGATAGCGCCGCATCTGTGCCGACTGACGGCGTATCGCCCGGACGGATCGGCATCGACGCGCTGAAACGCGCGCTGCCCTTCGACGACTACGACTTCTATCTATGCGGGCCCGAGCAGTTCATGCAGGACCTGTATGAAGGGCTGCGTGGACTGAACGTCGCGGATGAACGGATTCGCTTCGAAGCTTTCGGCCCGGCGACCGTGAAGCGCATGCGCGCCAGCGAGGGGACGAAGGCACAGGAAGCGCCGTCGCAAGGCACTGACGGTGTGCAGGTGAGCTTTGCGCGTTCGGCGCGTACGATTCAATGGCTGCCGCGCGACGGCAGCTTGCTGGAGCTTGCCGAGGCGCACGGCATCAACGCGCCGTCGAGTTGCCGCTCGGGTATGTGCGGCACATGTTCGACGCGTGTGTTGGCGGGAAAGGTTGAGTACGACGGCGAAGTGGAGGCGCAGATCGAACGCGGTGCTGCGCTGATTTGCATGGCGCATCCGGTTGCCGGCGATCCCGGTGCGCAAGCTGGTGTAACGCTGGACTTGTGATCAGTGAACGATAGCGCCGGCCGATGTCACGCGGGCGGCGTCGTCAATGGGTCGACTCGTGAACGTCGGCGCCTGACAGGCAGCGCAGTGCCCGATCGCCATCGCTGCGCGCTGCTTCCTCAATCGGAAAGGTTTCCGTGCTGAACGCCACCACCTTGAATCCGGATCCGGCCGCACGCGGCGTGGTGATGCCCCAATGCCAGCCGCCGTCCTGCTCGAAGACATGCAGAACAGCCGTGTTTGGTACGTGTAAAGCCTCATAAGTCGTCATGGCACATTCCTCCGTCGCAACATGACCGTGAGTGCGAATTGCATACTTCTACGCTGAGTTTAGTGCATTTTGCTGCACCGCAATATCTAGTTTGTTGTAGAAATGCTGAATTAGTATGTGGACCCGCGGCCAGCGCGGGATGCGTGCACCAAAGCACACCAGCGCGAGTCGCACGCAGGATCGCGATGACGTAGCGATGGGCATGGTTCGGCGTCTGCCATACATGTGCGAGGAAAGTGGAAAACAGATCGGGCCGGCTCGCTGGAAAGCGAGTACCGGCCCGTGTTTACCGCGCTAATTGCCTGGTGCCAGGCGCAAGCGGTGAGTCGTCAGAAATCGAGTCCCGGTGCGCCCGCGCCAGGACCGCCTGGCTGACCTGCGGCCGGCGTATCCTTCGGTGCCTCGTGAACGGTGGCGTCGGTGGTCAGCAGCAGTCCGGCTACCGAAGCCGCGTTCTGCAGCGCGGTGCGTGTGACCTTGGTCGGATCCAGCACGCCCGATTCGACCAGATCGCCATATTCGCCGGTCTGTGCGTTGTAACCGAAATTGCCCGTGCCTTCAGCGACCTTCGCGACCACCACGCTCGCTTCCTCGCCCGCATTCGTGACAATCTGGCGCAACGGTTCTTCGAGCGCGCGCAACACGATCTTGATGCCTGCATCCTGATCGGCATTCACGCCCCTGAGCCCGCTGATCGCCTGCTTCACGCGAATCAGCGCGACGCCGCCGCCCGGCACGATACCTTCTTCAACGGCTGCGCGCGTTGCATGCAGTGCGTCGTCGACACGGTCTTTCTTTTCCTTGACCTCGATTTCGGTTGCGCCGCCCACCTTGATCACCGCCACGCCACCCGCCAGCTTCGCGACGCGTTCCTGAAGTTTTTCGCGGTCGTAGTCGGAAGTCGCTTCCTCGATCTGCACGCGAATCTGCTTCACGCGCGCTTCGATATTCTTGCTGTCGCCCGCGCCGTCGATGACCGTGGTGTTCTCCTTGCCGACTTCGATGCGCTTGGCCTGACCCAGTTCGGCGAGCGTCGCTTTATCGAGCGTCAGGCCAGTTTCTTCAGCGATCACTTGCCCGCCGGTGAGGATCGCAATGTCTTCGAGCAGCGCCTTGCGACGATCGCCGAAGCCGGGCGCCTTTACCGCGACGGTCTTCAGAATGCCGCGAATGTTGTTGACCACCAGCGTGGCGAGCGCCTCGCCTTCCACGTCTTCCGCAATGATCAGCAGCGGGCGGCCGGCTTTCGCGACCTGTTCCAGGATCGGCAACAGATCACGAATGTTCGACACCTTCTTGTCGTGCAGCAGCACAAACGGGTTGTCGAGTATCGCAACCTGTTTATCCTGATCGTTGATGAAATACGGCGAGAGGTAGCCACGGTCGAATTGCAGACCTTCCACCACGTCGAGTTCGTCGTCGAGCGACTTGCCGTCTTCCACGGTGATGACGCCTTCCTTGCCGACGCGGTCGATCGCTTCCGCGATACGCTGACCGATCGACTCTTCGCCGTTGGCCGAGATCGTCGCGACCTGCGCGATTTCCTTGCTGGTCGTGGTCGGCTTGCTGATCTTCTTCAGTTCATCGATTGCGGCGACCACGGCCTTGTCGATACCGCGCTTCAGATCCAGCGGGTTGAGGCCCGCCGCCACGTATTTCTGACCTTCGCGCACGATGGCTTGCGCGAGCACAGTCGCCGTCGTGGTGCCGTCGCCCGCCGCGTCACTGGTGCGCGAAGCGACTTCTTTGACAAGCTGCGCGCCGATATTCTGCACGCGGTCCGACAATTCGATTTCCTTCGCGACCGACACACCGTCCTTGGTGACGATGGGCGCGCCGAAGCTGCGTTCGAGCACCACATTGCGGCCTTTCGGACCCAGTGTGACCTTGACCGCATTGGCGAGAATATTGACGCCTTCGACCAGCCTCGAGCGGGCGACGTCGCTGAAAATGATTTCTTTTGCTGCCATGGTTAGACGCTCCCTTCGTTATTGAGTGACGACTGCGACGACATCTTCTTCGCGCAGCACGAGCAGTTCATTACCGTCGACCTTGACCGACTGCCCGGCATATTTGCCGAACAGCACGCGCTCGCCGACTTTCAGATCGGGTTCAATGCGTTTGCCGTCGCTATCGCGCTTGCCCGGTCCGATGGCGATCACTTCGCCCTGATCGGGTTTTTCCGCGGCGCTTTCCGGAATGACAATGCCTGAAGCGGTTTTGGTTTCCTGGTCGAGACGCTTGACGATCAGGCGGTCATGCAAGGGACGTAGGCTCATGGTTCCATTTCCACGGTTGAATTCTGGCACTCGTCGTTGGTGAGTGCTGACCGGGATCGAGTATAGAAATGCGGCGCCCGTTGCTCCAATAACGGATTCATCGATCCTTATCCGCAATTCGCATTTCACAATCGCGCATATCCATAGCTTGATTCGCTGGTTTTGTGCGGAGAGCCGCGTCCCTATACTGATTCGTCACAGCGGCATGTCTTATTGGCGCGCTGGTCCATCTTCCCAACTCAAACAGTCGGATCGAATGCGATCCGTGCGCTTTTACAAGGAATCAAGGCATGCAGGTCTCTCAGGACACCACGGCGCGTGCGAGGCTCCACGCGGCACTCGCCGGGTTGCCCGCGCTGGCTCAGGCGATTGGCGAAGACGCCGCGCAACGTGAGGTGCGGCGCGAGTTGCCATTCGACGGCTTCAGGCTGTTTCGCGAATCCGGCCTGGGCGTGCTCCGTTTTCCGGTCGAGTGGGGCGGTTTGGGCGGAACGTTGGAAGACCTCTTCGAGGTGATCGCCACGTTGGGCGCGCATGAATCGAATGTCGCGCACGCACTGCGGATTCACTTCGACCAGACCGAGCAACTGCTGCTGTCGCCGCGTTCCGCCTTCAACGACACGCAGATCGAGCGCATACGGCAAGGGGCGATCTTCGGCGGTGCGTCCACGGAACTGGGGACGGCGAGGCCGGGCGAAATCGTGACGAAGCTGGTGCGCGACGGCGAACACTTTCGTGTGACAGGCAGAAAGTACTACTCGACCGGCACCGCGTTCGCCGACTATGCGCGGATCAACGTGCAGAACGAGAACGACGAAAAAGTGTCGATCGTGATTCCCGTGTCGCGTGAAGGATTGCAGGTACTCGACGACTGGGACGGCATGGGGCAACGCATGACGGCGAGCGGCAGCCTCGTGCTCGACAACGTGCAGGTGTTCTCTCACGAGATCGCGACACGCGGCTATACGACGCTCGCCGGCCGGCATGGCAGCGCCGTGCGGCAGCTGCATCTGGTAACGGTTGCGGCGGGTATCGTGCGAAACATTCTCGCGGACGCACGGCGCTACGTGACGCAATACGGCCGGCCGGTGCTGCATAGTCCGGCGCCCTCGGCGCGCGAGGATGGTTTCGTGCAGCAGGTGGTGGGCGACCTCGCGGCGCACAGCCTCTCGATCGATGCACTGGTCGCGGCGAACGCACGCACGCTCGACCGCTCGGCGAATGCGATCCACAGCGGCGCGGCGAATGCGGAAGAGCTGGTGCTGGAAGGCGCACTGGCCACTGCCAAAACCCAGCTCGTGGTGAGCAAGCTGGCGCTTTATGCGGGCGAGCGTTTGTTCGAGATTGGCGGCGCATCGGCCACAGGACGCGCGCACAATTTCGACCGTCATTGGCGCAATCTGCGCACCATTTTCAGTCACAACCCTCTGCTGCACAAAGCGCGCGTGATCGGCGACTACGAGTTGAACGGCGTGACCACGCATCTGACCGAAGGACGCGTGTTCTAACGGATTGCCATCCATTCACCACCTTTCGAGCATTGCACACTATGAGCCGAGATTTGCTGTTACTACTGGAGCCGGGCTTTACGGATCCGGATCATCCGGGCGAGCGTTTTATCTGCCCGGACGGAGCGCCGATTGAAGGTTTGCTGGCGAGCGATCCCGCGCGTAACGCCCATCTCGACATTCGCCGCCTGCCGTTTGCGCGTCCGCGCGCCGAGGTGATCGAGGTGCTGGACGCTGAGCACCAGAGTCTGCCGGTACTGATTCTCGGTGACGAGCAGCCCGCGCCCGCCGATGCCCAGACGTTGGGCAGCAAGCGCTTCGTGACAGACACGCGCCGCATTCTCGATCTACTCGCGCAGCGTCACGGTTTCCCCAAAGTGCATTGACGGAGCTGAAGCGGGGTGTATGCCGGGGTAAATGCCGTTAGCGTGTTTCGATGTGACAACGGCATTCACCCCGAGCCGTTGCTCGACCGGGGCCTGTTGCTTCGCTCTAGAACAGATGCTTGACACCCGCCGAGACGGCCACCTGGTTGCTGGTGGTGGACGGTGTCAGATAGCCGATTGCCGCGACCGCCGGCCGTCCCAATGAATCGGTGCCGCTCGCGTGTTGATAAGCGCCGGTCACGTAAATGTCGGTTGCCTTGGAAAGCGAGTACGCCGCGCCAAGGTTCAACTGCTCGTACTTGGCGCTCTCTTTGCCGCTCACGCTGCCGCCTTCCGTATAGTCGAATGACGTGCCGAATCGAAGAAACGGCGTGGCCTGATAGCGCAAGCTCGCACTGACGGTGCTCAGCCTCGTCGAACCGCTATAGTGCAGCGTATTCAGCGAAGAGTTCGAGCCCAGTCCACGGAATTGGGTAGTCGAGTAGGCCGCACCGACAATCGCGCCGCCTGCCGTGTAGGTTGCCGCCACGGAAATCGTCTGCTGCGTGTTCGCCGATGCGAAGCCGGCGATCGCAGGATTGGACTCGGCGGTCGTTGCCGAACCCGCCGATCCAAGGTTATTGCCCGTGGTGCTTGCATTCGCATTGGTGCCGTAAAGCGACGTGTTCGGATTGCGCGCATTGACGATCGACGCGGCAATGGCGAACGCGCCTCCGGTATAGCTGGCGCCGGTGGACCACAGCTGATTCTGCGTGACGTTCCCGGCCACGCCACCCAAGCTGTATAGCGCGCCGAAGCGGAAGCCGTTGAACGAATCCGAGAGGTACTTCAGCGAATTGTTGATGCGGTGAGTGAAGTTCAGATTGTCGTAGTCCGCCGGATGAATCGCGAGGTTGCCCCAATACCAGCCGTGGATCAGTGGCGATACGAATTCCACCGAGGTGTCGCCCTGGCGTCCCAACGTGAACGTGCCGTAGCGGCCGCCATTCAGACCGACCCACGCCTGGCGTCCGAACTCCGTGCCGCCTTGACCAATTGCGCCGTTGTTCACGCTGAAGCCATTTTCAAGCTGGAACAGGGCCTTCAATCCACCGCCCAGATCTTCCACGCCTTTCAGGCCCCAGCGACTCGACGCAAGTCCCGATGATCCGCTATCGAACTGCGCCACCTGCGCGCCGCCTTTGGGTTTGCCGGAGGACGGCGTTGCAGCCGTCTGAGCGTTATTCGAGTAGGTCACATTGCCGGTCACGATCCCATACAGGGTGACGCTGCTTTGAGCACTGGCCGTACCGACCATGAGAGACGAAACGCTGAAAGCGAAAAGCAGTTTTTTCATAGTTGTTTGAATCGTTTTTGAGGGCGAGTCGGAGAAGTGATTGCCCGAGGAAAATCTCGAATCGGGCGAGCAACGATAAGCAAAACGAATCGACGAAACAAACAATCAAATTCGATATGGATATCGACTATTTCTCTCGAATAAGCGCTAAAACACCGATTCTTTAGTAATAACGCAAACTCTCGACAATAGATACGCAATCCTTATTTGTATGTTTTCGTAGCGATGCTCCCTCGACGTAACAAAAGGAAAGGCGGCGTCCCGCCGATGCGCCTTTCCTCCGCACCATGCTTTGCATATACATAACGATTGGTTCTTTTACCGACGCTGCGGCTTTATCGTGAGCGCTGCGGCAGCGGCATTGCCGACACGACAACACTCTATTCGGCCGGCAAGGCCGAAACATCGGCATAAGGATCTGGATTACATGGCACGGTTGAATCGACGCGAATTTCTTATTTCATCGGGCGCGGCGCTCGCGGCGGCCGGCATGCCGGCACTTGCGTTCGCCCAGGGCGAGGCCGGCGCGCCGAAACGGGGCGGCACGCTGAACATGTTGATCAATCCGGAGCCGCCGGTGCTCGTGTCGATCTTCCAGACGACCGGACCCGCGCTCGTCGCGAGTTCCAAAGTGCTGGAAGGCTTGCTGGCTTATGACTTCGACCTGCGCCCGAAGCCGCAACTGGCCACGGCGTGGTCCGTCAGCCCGGACGGCCTGAAGTACACCTTCACCCTGCGGCAGAACGTGAAATGGCACGACGGCCAGCCGTTCACGTCGGCCGACGTCGCTTTCTCGATCGATCTGCTCAAATCGGTGCATCCAAGGGGCCGCAGCACGTTCGCGAATGTGACAAGCGTCGCCACGCCCGATGCGCGCACGGCGGTGATCGAGTTGTCGAAGCCCGCGCCGTATCTGTTGAAAGCACTCTCGGCCGGCGAATCGCCAATCGTGCCCAAGCACCTGTACGCGCAGGGCGACCCGCTGTCCAATCCGCACAACAACGCGCCGATCGGCACCGGACCGTTCCGTTTCAAATCGTGGACGCGCGGCGCCAATATCGTCTATGAGCGCAATCCGGACTACTGGGACGCGGGCAAGCCGTACATCGACAGCCTTGTGTTCAAGGTCATTCCCGACGCCGCCGCGCGCTCGGCCGCGTTCGAAACCGGCGCGTTGGATCTGGGCGGCGAGAACCCGGTGCCGCTCACGGATCTGCCGCGCCTCACGCAACTGCCGCAACTGGCGGTCGAAACGCGCGGCTATCGATTTCTGGAACCGCTCGCCGAGATCGACTTCAATCTCGATCATCCTATCCTCAAAGACGTGCGCGTGCGCCAGGCCATCGCGCATGCGATCAATCCGCAGGTCGTGCAGCGCACGGTGGCCTACGGCTATGCCGATCTGTCGCCCACGCCGATCACGCCGGGCTCGCCTTATCACGACGCAAAACTCGCACCGTACGCGTTCGATATCGGCAACGCGGAGAAGCTGCTCGACGCCGCGGGCTATCCGCGCAAGGACGGCGGCGTGCGCTTCCGTCTGACGCACGACTTCCTGCCGTACGGCGACATGTACCGGCGCCAGGCCGACTACGTCAAATCCGCGCTGGCGCGTGTCGGTATCGACGTGACGGTTCGCTCGCAGGACTTGCCTGCATTCCTGAAGCGTGTGTATGCCGATCGCCAGTTCGATTTCACGAGCATCGGCGTCAACACGCTATTCGACCCGAGCGTGGGGGTTCAACGCCTCTACTGGTCGAAGAATATCCGCCCAGGTGTGCCGTTTTCGAATGCACCGCATTACAGCAATCCGGAAGTCGACCGCCTGCTCGAAAGCGCCGCGGTCGAAACCGACGAAAGCAAACGCGTCGTGTTGTACCAGCAGTTCCAGCAGATCGTGTACCGCGATCTGCCGATCCTCAACCTGGTCGCGCCGCGCATGGTCACGCTGGCGAACCGGCGCGTTCACAACCATACGGTGTCCGCACAAGGCCTGGAAGGCAATCTCGCGGATGTCTACCTCAGCGCATGACAGGAGCGGCACGATGAGTCGAGGTTTGCGTTTTGGTGCGATTCTCCGGCGTACCGCATGGCAGGCATTGCCGACGGTGATCGGCATCGTGATCCTGAACTTCTTCCTGCTGAAGCTGATGCCAGGCGACGCCGCCGACGTGCTTGCCGGCGAATCCGGTTCGGCGACCGCGGAAACCATGCAGGTGCTGCGCGCGAAGTTCGGTCTCGACCAACCGGTGCTGCATCAATTGTGGTCGTACCTGACGCATCTTTCCCACTTCAGCCTGGGCTATTCACCGCGCTACGACATGCCGGTCATGCAGTTGATCCTGTCGCGCCTGCCCAATACGCTGTTGTTGATGGGCGTGGCGTTGTCGTTCGCGATCGTGACGGGCGTGGTGCTTGGCGCGGTGATGGCACATTGGGCCGGCAAGTGGCCGGACCGTGTGCTCTCCGTGCTGGCCTTGCTGTTCTATTCGACGCCGGGTTTCTGGATTGGATTGCTCGCCATCGTGCTGTTCTCGGTACACCTGGGCTGGTTGCCGAGCGGCGGCAACCTCACGCTCGGCGTGCAATTGCACGGCTTCGCGTATTTCGCCGATGCAGCCCGGCACGTGCTGCTGCCGGCCGCGACGCTGGCCACCTTCTTTGTCGCGATCTATGCGCGGCTGACGCGGGCCGCGATGCTGGAAGTGCAGCGTCAGGACTTCGTGCGTACCGCGCAGGCCAAGGGCTTGCATCCGTGGCGTGTCACGGTGCGGCATGTGCTGCGCAATGCGCTGATGCCGCTCACGACCATCGTCGGGATTCATTTCGGTACGTTGCTGGGCGGCGCCGCGGTGACCGAGACAGTGTTCAGCTGGCCCGGCCTCGGGCGACTCGCGCTCGACGCCGTAATGGCGCGCGATTTCAGCGTGCTGCTCGGCGTGCTGCTGCTGTCTTCGCTGCTCGTGATCATCGCCAATGTGCTGGTCGATTTGCTGCAGGCATGGCTCGACCCGCGCGTCGCGTGATGGATCGCGTCGACGCCACTCGTTTTTTTCCAGAAGGATGACATGGCTTCCGATTCTTCCAATTTGATCTCCACTCCGCCCGAGCCCACGGCATCGCCGTGGCGGCGCCAGTTGGCCGGTACGCTGTTTGGTCTGCGGCGCGGCAATGCGGCCGTTGCACCGGAGCGCGCGGGAGCGGGGCGCGGCGTCTGGCGCGCGCTGCTGCGCAATCCGTCGGCGCTCGCCGGGCTGGTGCTGCTCGCGGCGTTCATCGCGCTCGCGCTGAGCGCCGGGCATCTGTTTCCCGGCGACCCGCTCGATATGGTGGCGGCCCCATTCGAATGGCCGGGGACGGACACGCAATACCGGCTCGGCACTGACTCACTCGGGCGCGACGTGGCCGCGGGCATTGCTCATGGCACACGCGTGTCGCTGCTGATCGGCGCGGTGTCGGCCGGCATCGGGCTCGTGATCGGCACGCTGGTCGGTGCAACGAGCGGTTTCTTCGGCGGAGTGATCGATGATGTGCTGGTCCGTATTACCGAACTCTTCCAGACGGTGCCGTCGTTCTTGCTGGTGATCGTGATCGTCGCGATCGGCCGGCCGAGTGTGACGGTCATCGCGCTCGCGATCGGGATCGCTTCGTGGCCGACCGTCGCGCGAATCGTACGAGCGGAATTCCGCTCGCTGCGCCAGTCCGACTTCGTGCTCGCCGCACGCAGCCAGGGGTTCAGCAACGCGCGCATCATCTTCGGCGAGATTTTGCCGAACGCTTTGCCGCCTGTGATCGTGACCGCCTCGGTGATGGTGGCGAGCGCGATCCTGATCGAGTCGTCGCTATCGTTTCTCGGCATGGGGGACCCCAACGTGGTCAGCTGGGGCGGCATGATCGGCGCCGGCCGCGATTCGCTGCGCACGGCATGGTATCTGACCGCGGTTCCCGGCGCGGCGATCGTGCTCGCGGTGCTCGCGCTGAACCTGCTTGGCGACGGCCTGAACGACGCACTCAATCCGCGCCTGCGCGAACGCGCCTGAGACTCAATCCGGCTGAATGGCGGGCGCATGACGCGGCCTGCCGCGCGGCTGACAACGTATTCGAGGATGCACAGTGGCAAACCTGCTTGAAGTACGCGACCTGCGCGTCAGTTTCGGCGCGCACCAAGCCGTGCGCGGCCTGAGTTTCGATATCGCGCAAGGCGAGACGCTGGCGCTGGTCGGCGAATCGGGCTGCGGCAAATCAGCAACGGCGCTTTCGTTGATGCGGCTCGTGCCCACTCCGGGGCGCGTAACGGGCAGCCTGCGTTTCGACGGCCGCGAGCTGCTCGATCTGCCCGCACGCGAGATCCGGGACATTCGCGGCCGGCAGATCTCGATGATCTTCCAGGAGCCGATGACCTCGCTCAATCCCGTGCTTTCGATCGGCGCGCAGATCGTCGAGACATTGCGCCAGCACGAGAGCCTGTCCAAATCCGCGGCATGGAAGCGCGCGGTCGAATTGCTCGAACTGGTGCAGATTCCCGATCCGCAGCGGCGCGTGTTCCATTATCCGCACGAGCTTTCCGGCGGCCAGCGCCAACGCGTGATGATCGCGATGGCGGTGGCCTGCCGGCCGCGCCTGTTGATTGCGGACGAGCCGACCACGGCGCTCGACGTCACCATTCAGGCGCATATTCTCGAACTGCTCGATGGTTTGCGGCGCGAGTTGTCGATGTCGCTGCTGCTGATCACGCACGATCTCGGCATCGTCGCGAAGCACGCGGACCGTGTTGCGGTCATGCTGGCGGGCGAGAAGGTCGAGGAGGCGCCGGTTGCGCGGCTCTTTACCCAACCGCAGCACGTCTACACACGCGGGCTGCTCGGCGCCTCGCTGAACCTGGCGGACGATCTGCATTATCGCGGCTGGAAGCTGCCGGAAATCCGTCACGGTATCGGCGACGATGGCAAGCCGAGTTTCGCCGTGGTGCCGCGTTCGGTGCGCACCGGCCAATACGTGGCGGACGCGGATGCCAGGGGGCGTGCCGCGTCGCCCGGCGATGCGCCGTTGCTCGAACTGCGGGACTTGCGGATCGACTACCCGCAACGCCATGGGAAGAGCACGCTGCGCGCCGTGGACGGCGTGTCGTTGCAGATCGCTCGCGGCGAGACGGTCGGTCTTGTCGGCGAATCGGGGTGCGGGAAATCGACGCTGTCCAAGGCGATCTTGCGGCTCGTGCCGGCCGCCGGCGGCGCCATCCGCTTGCGCGGCACCGATCTCGTGCCGTTGGGCGAGCGCGAGTTGCGGCCGTTGCGGCGGCATGTGCAGATGGTGTTTCAGGACCCGTACGCGTCGCTCAATCCGCGCCGTACGGTCGCGGACATTCTCGATACCGTGCTGGTGGTAAACGGTGTTGGCAACGCCCAGCAACGCCGCACACGCATCGCCACCATGCTCGATCGGGTTGGCTTGCCCAAGTCGGCGCTCGCGCGTTTTCCGCATGAATTTTCGGGTGGCCAACGGCAACGCATCGGAATAGCGCGGGCATTGGTGCTGGAACCGGATCTGCTGATCTGCGATGAGCCGGTGTCCGCGCTCGACGTATCGATTCAGGCGCAGATTCTCAATCTGCTGGTCGATCTGAAACGCGATCTCGGGCTGGCGTATCTGTTCATCTCGCACGATCTTTCTGTGGTGCGTTATATCGCCGATCGCGTGCATGTGATGCAGGCGGGGCGCATTGTCGAGAGCGGGCACCATCGGGACATCTGGCGCGCGCCGCAACACCCGTACACGCGCACGCTGCTCGACGCGATTCCGGGCCGGACATTCGACGCGCAGGCCGCATAGCGTGCGAGTCCTCGCGAGGGCGGCCTGGTGGCGCCCTCGCGATCCTTCAAACCGTCTCACTCGTTGCCGAAGTACGCCGGCAAGCGAAAGCCGTCATAGAAGCGATTGCTGCGAATCGCGTGCTGGAAGTCCGCTGACTGATACGCCTGCACGATATCCTGAGTCGCGCGTGCGTTACGGTTGGCTGCCTTCACGACGACCTGGTTGATATACGGCGGCGTCATCTCTTCGAGCGCGAGCGCATCGGTCAGTTTGTGGCCGCTGAAGATCGCGAAATTGCCCTGAATCGCGGCGTAATCGACATCTTCAAGGGCGCGTGGCGCCTGTGCCGATTCCAGCGGAACGATCTTGATGCCGGCCGGATTGGCGATCACGTCACGCTCGGTGACGTCGACGGGATTCGGGTTTGGTTTGATCCTGATCCAGCCGATCCGCTGGAGTATCTTCAGCGCACGTTCGAGGTTGACCGGATCGTTCGGCACCGCGACGCGAGTGCCGGGTTTGACTTCCGCGAGTGAACGGTGTTTGCTCGAATAGAGTCCCATCGGCGGCGTGGGAACCTGCACCACGCCGACCAGATCCGTTCCGTTGCGATCGTTATACGACTTCAGATAGACCTCGTGCTGCATGACGTCGGCGATGATCTCGCCGCGATAGACAGCCTGGTTCGCTTCGAGGCCGGTGCTGAACTCGACGTATTTGATCGCATAGCCTTTCTTGCGCAATTGCGGCTCGACACCTGCCTTGAATTCGTCGGCATAGGGGCCCGGCACGAAGCCGACGCGCAGTTCCTGTGCGGTGCCGCCGCTGTCCGCGGCATAAGCGGTGAGGGCGGAGAAGGCGGTGAAGCTCGCAAGCGTGGTGGCCAGAAGTAAAGCGCCAGTGACACGCCGTCTGACGGCTGATGGTGCTGCAATGGATCGGGACATGATGATAAAAGTGCGGGGAATGGGGGTGATTGGAGCAAGCGGGGCTATCGGGCGATTGTCAGACGCGGTAGCTTTGCGAAGACCGGCCAGGCGGTTGCCGTGCCGGCGGTAAAAAAAGCGTCGCCAACTGTCTGAGCTGGCAACCGTGGACAGTCAATGCGATCCCTGCTGAACGAGCACGGGTTCTTTTTCGGACGTGCCATGACGCGGGATTCGCCCGAAGAACGGATGGCCCGGATCGTTGAAACCGGGCGTTGACGGATGGCCACTCGTGACGAGCGAGTCGACGAACGTTTCATCTTCCGCCGTCAGGCGGTAGCGCAGCGCCGGCAAGTAGTCCAGCCACTGCGCTTCCGTGCGCGGGCCCGCAATGGTCGAACTGATGTAACGGCTATTGAGCACCCACGCGAGTGCGAATTGCCCGGCGGAAAGCCCCCGCGCTTGCGCATGCTCGCGCACGCGGCGCGCCAGTTCGAGTGATTCCGCACGCCATTCTGTCTGCTGCAGACGCCGGTCGCTGCGGCCCGCGCGCGTATCGGCGCCAGGCGTCGAGCCTGGTTCGTACTTGCCCGTCAACACGCCGCGCGCGAGTGGGCTATAGGAAATCACGCCGAGTCCGTAGCGGTGCGCGGCTGTCAATTGCTCAGCCTCGGCCTGGCGGTTGGCGATGTTGTAGAGCGGCTGGCTCGCTACCGGCGCATCGAGTCCGAGCGCCTGCGCAGTGTGGCTGAATTCGGCGATTTTCCACGCGCGATGATTCGACAAGCCGTAATAACGCAGCTTGCCGGCCTGGATCAGATCGTTGAGTGCCCGCACCGTTTCTTCAACCGGTGTTTCGTGGTCTTCGCGGTGGATATAGAGCAGGTCGATGTAGTCGGTGTTGAGGCGTTTCAGGCTGGCATCCACGGCCCGTATGATGTGCTTGCGCGATGCGCCACGCGCGTTGATATCGCCGTCCTGCAGCGGGTTCGCGAATTTGGTCGCCAGCACCCAGCGCTCGCGCTGCGCGGCGATGCTGCGGCCCACCACGCGCTCGGACTCGCCTTTGGCGTACACGTCCGCCGTATCGATCGAATTCACGCCGTGCTCCTGAGCCTGATCGATGATGCGCGCGGCGCTCGCTTCGTCGGTGGGGCCGCCGAACATCATCGTGCCGAGCGTCAGCGTCGAAACCTTGATGCCGCTGCGGCCGAGTTGTCTGTATTCCATGTGAGTCGAATTCCGTGAGAGAGTGAATCGGGAGAGGTCTAGCGTTGCAGCCACACATCGGCGAAACTGGACGACACGCCGTCCGGCGAGGTCGTATGGTTATGCACCGCGCGCGAGTAGACGGTCAGGTATTGCGGTGACACCAGATTGATGTCCGGCAGATCGCGTTCGAGAATGCGCTGAATCTGCGAGAAGAGTTGCTTGCGCTTTGCTTCGTCGGTTTCTTCGGCGACCTGCGAGAACAATTGATCGATCTCCGGATTGCTGTAATGGGAGCCGTTGGTGAAGGGCACGCCACGCCGGAAATTGCTGGTCGTGTAGAGACGCGCCACACCGACCACCGGATCGAACAGATTGCTCATGCCATTGATCGAGAAATCGAAATCGCGGTCGGTGTAGATTCGCTTCAGATAAGCAGGCAAATCCTGGCTGCGAACGGTGACGGCAATGCCGACACGGGCGAGGGCCGACTTGACGTAGGCGGCGGTGCGCGCTGGCAGATCGCCGATCGGCAAGGGGTCGACGGTAAGGGCGAAACGCGTGCCGTCGGCTTTGCGCGGATAGCCCGCTTCGTCTAGCAACGCGTTGGCACGCTCCACGTTGAATGGATAGGGCGTGGGCGCCGGGTCGTAGTAGGGGCTCGACGGAATGATCGGGCTGGCGAGCGGCGTCGCGTAGCCGTAGTAGATCACCTTGCGAATCACTTCACGATCCAGTGCCGAAGCAATTGCCTGACGCACTTTCGTATTCTTCAATACCGGGTTGTCGAGGTTGAACTCGATGCGCGCCACGCCCGCCTGGAACTCGTAGCCGCGAGTCTCGAGTCCGAGCTTCGGGTTGGCTTTGAGGCGCTCCAGATCGGACAGCGGCACGGGCGAGTCGCCGCTCAGGTCCACGGAACCGTCTTCGAAAGCGACGGTGCGGGCGGCCGGATCGTTGATCACCTTGACGACAATGCGATCGAGCCACGGCTTGCCTTTGTCCCAGTAGTCGTCGTTGCGCATGTATTCGACGTAGCTGCCGCGCACCCATTTGACGAAGCGAAACGGACCGGTGCCGATCGGCGCGTTATTCGCGGGGTTGGTCAGCACGTCGGTGCCTTCGTAGATATGCTTCGGCACGATCGGCGTTTCCGACGAAGAGAACGCCTTGATCAGATACGGTGCCGGCTTCGACAGCGTGATGACAACGGTATAAGGGTCCGGCGTCGCGACATCGGTAACGTTGGCGAAGGTGGTCTTGGCGCGCGGGTGCACCTGCCGGAGCGTCTGGATCGAATACGCTACGTCGGCGGACGTGAAGGGCTTGCCGTCGTGCCATTTCACGCCGCGGCGCAGATGGAAAACGTATTTGCGGCTGTCGTCGCTCACTTCCCACGAGGTGGCTAGCGAAGCTTTCGGTTGAAACTTGAAGTCGTATTCCAGCAAGCCTTCCACGACTTTCGGGCTAACCTTGAGCACGTTGGTCGCCGTGGTGGCGAGGTCCACGAGCGCGGTTGGCTCCGGCGTAACGATGAAATTGAGCGTGCCGCCGCGAGTCTGCGCTTGCGCGTGCGCAGCAAACAGTGTGACGATCAGGGTGACTGCCAGACCGAGCGCGCCCTTGAACAGGCGCGCGCCGCGGCGGCTTGGCGCCGCCTGCGTTGTGACATAGGTCATCGTATGGTTGTGTGAGAGAAAAATCGGGTGAAGAAGCGGATTCAGTTTGCGAATGCCGTCAGCGCGGGCCGGCGCGCGAGCGCGGCGTGAAGTGGCGCGGGGTCGATCCATGCGTCGAACTCGAAATCCGATGCAATGAAGCCCCACTTGAAAAGAAAGCGCTTGAAGTCGGCGAGCGCCGCGAGCGCCTGCGGGTCGAGTCCGATCGTCAATTGTCGATGCAGCCCGCCGGGATAGGCGCGCTCCACCCAATGCTCGGCACTGCGCGTTTCGCGGGCGACGTAGTGCGCCACATCGCCTGCGTGGGCCTTGGCCCAATCGCCGGTATCCAACGTGCGCGCGAGCACCCGCTCGACCAGGTCGGGGCGTTCACGTAGCAGACCCGCGTCTACCGTCAACGGCCGGGGCGTGCCATTGTTCGCGTGTAGCAGGCGATTCGGCTGCGCGCTGATGTCGACGAGGATCTTCGCATCGAGCAGGTTCGCGATATCGAGGCCCGTCGCCCCTTTGACGAACACGACATCGGCTTCTCCGCGCAACAGCGCTTCGGCCTCGCGGGCGTACTCGTGAGAGCGTTGCGCGTCGAGCCAATCGGCGAGCGGCGCATCGGCAGCGGGTTTGGCGTCTTCGAGACTGCGCGGCGTGTGCAGCAGGTCGACCAGATCGATATCTTCGAGTTGCACGCCCAGCACGCCCAGCAACGAAGAAAAGCCGCGCAGTGCGGTGGCGCGATGAAAGTCGACTACGCCCGCGCGCGTATTGAGCGGAAAGCCGAAACGACGCCCGGCCAATGCATCCGGACTCGCTTCGAGGTGACGGTCGAGCGTGATCAGGGCCTGGAATTCGTCCGCCCAGCTCAGGCCGATCAGACGCGTGTCGCTACCTTGTGCGCGCGCCCAGAGCGCGGGAATATTGCCGCCCTGACGGAACGACCAGGGCTGCGTATGCGTGAAATGCGAGCGACGGATCGTCACGTCGTCGGCGTCCTGTAGCGCTTTGACATCGATTCCGTCGGCCGCGAATTCTTCTTCGAGCCAGCCTTTCTGCACGGCAATGCCGAATGGCGTGGGGGCGGGGCAGCGCGTGTACCAGAGGCGGCTCATACAATGACCTTGTAATTGAAGACTATCGGGCAACCTGAAGGCGGTTCTCGCATCCGAAGGTGGGCGCGCAATCAGTACCGGAGGCCTGCTTCGCGCAACAACGGCACCACGCGCTCGCCGAAGAAATCGAGGTCCGGCTGAAAATCGAAAAAGCTCAACTGCACGCCGTCGATACCGGCCTGATGCAAACGCACGATGTAATCGGCGATCTGCTGCGGCGAGCCGACCATCGCGATGTTGCCGCCCACCGCGCGGGCGGCGGCCTGATTGCGCTGTTCAGCGTTGCCGCGCCATGCGTGCGCGTCGCTGTCGAAGCGATGAAAACTGCCTTCGTCACCGTGCGCCACGATCGAGTCGTGATAGGCGCGTGCTTCTGCCTCGGACTCGCGGCAGATCACCATTGGATTGATCAAGGTGCGGATCCTGCGGCCGTGCTTCGCGGCGGTTGCCTTCACGCGCGCCGTATGCGCCGGCAGCGCCGCTAACGCCGCTTCGATTTCGGAGCCGGCCGGACTGGTGATGAACACGACGTCCGAGTAACGGGCGGCGAAGTCGATACCCGCGTCGGAACCGGTCGCATTCACGAGAAGCGGACGGCCGTATTTCGGTTTCGGCGTGACGAACGCCTTGTCGAGCTTCCAGCTGGATAGCTCGGGTGCGAAGCTGAAATTTTCAGCCTGCGCCCAGAGTTGCTGCACGGCATCGAGAAACTCGGCGGCAAGTTCGTAGCGCCGGTCATGTTCGATACGATGCCAGCCGAACATTTCATGCTCGATGGCGCGATGGCCGGTGACGACATTGATACCCCACCGTCCCTTTGAGATGTGATCGAGCGTCGCGCTGAATTTGGCGAAGTGCAGCGGATGCCATGGCCCGTAGAGCACATGGCTGGTGGCGACCAGAATGATGCGCTCGGTGCGCGCCGTCATCGCGGCCAGCGACATGAACGAGTCGAGCGCTTCACCGTTGAATACGCCGCCGTAGCCGCCTTTTGGCAGCCATTGCGACAGCGCGAAGACGAGATCGAAGCCGAATGCCTCGGCTTTTTGCACCAGTGCCAGGTTGTAATCGAAGTTCCAGTCGGTGGAGCGAGGCAGTGTTGACGCGCTCCACCCGCCTGCCTGAATCGGCAGAAATAGTCCCAGCAGCAGCGGCTGTTCGAAGGCGCGTGAGACCGGGCTATCGGCGAATGCAGCCGGTGATCGAACTGGAACGAATGGCGTGGCAGCCCGCCTGTCTTCAGCAGCAGGCGACGAGGCCTCAGGTGGAGCGGCGAGAATGGAATCAGTCACAGTAATTGTCCGTGCCGTTTTGGCGTAAAGAGCGCGCATTCGATGGGCGGTCGACCATCGCGCGTGATTGGCGGCGGCAACGATTCTCGCCACCACGTCAACGCTCGCGTGAACGCAGTAGATCATGCAAGGTTGGGAATGCAAAACAATGAATTCTGCTTTTCAATTGAAGCGACGGATGCTGCAAAGCCGTGCTGTTATAACGGAGATATCGCGCATGGCAGGATGAACGAGAAGACCGTCTGGCGGCACAGTAGCGTTGAACGCGCGCACACACCGGCAGTTTGCGGCGGGAAAAGAGCAATCGGCGTTAGCAAAGCGCGTGGGTACGTTGCGGCATGTCAGTGAGCTACGGAAAGCGCCTTGAATCACGCTAAACATAGGATGCAAAGCTAATCACTTTTGCTTGCTTTTCGTTCCTTCCAAGCCGCCTTACTATCCGACATTCCTATAATAAAGAGGATACCTATGAGCTTGCAAAACGGTTTGCGCGGAACCCTTTCCGCCGCGGTGTTCGCCTTCGCGCTGATTGGCGCCAGTCCGGTGCCCGCTCTGGCGGCGCCCAATCATGGTGGAACCCTCACATGGCTCGTCACGCCTGAACCTGCGTCGATCGTTCCTTTGACCACCACCGCCGGCGGTAACGCGGAGATCGGCCCGAAAGTGGTGGAAGGCTTGCTGACCTATGACAAGGACCTCAATCCTCAACCCCTGCTGGCTACCGCATGGTCGGTCAGCAAAGACGGGCTTCAATATCGCTTCAATTTGCGCCGCGGCGTAAAGTGGCACGACGGCAAGCCGTTTACTTCCGCAGACGTTGCCTTTTCGATTCTGACGCTCAAGCAGGTGCATCCGCGCGGCCGGAGCACGTTCGCGAGTGTCACCGATGTCAAGACACCGGACCCTTACACCGCGATCATCGAACTATCGAAACCCGCGCCGTTTCTGCTGACCGCGCTGTCCGGTTCCGAGTCGCCGATCGTGCCGAAGCACTTGTACGAAGGGACGGACATCGGATCCAACCCATATAACAGCGCGCCGGTCGGCACGGGGCCGTTCATTTACAAATCGTTTGTTCACGGCAGCTATATTCTGCTCGAACGCAATCCGGACTACTGGGACAAACCCAAGCCCTACGTGGACAAGATCATCGTGCGCTTTCTTCCCGATGGCGCGGCCCGCGCGGCAGCGCTTGAATCGGGTGCGGCCAATCTCGGCGATCAGGCGATTCCGTTAGCGGACGTCAAGCGGTTCACGACACTGCCTGAATTCAATGTGGATACGACCAACTGGCCGTACGCGAGCAACCATCAGCAGTTGATCTTCAACCTGGATACGCCGGTTCTCAAAGACAAGGCCGTGCGCAAAGCGATTTCACAGGCAATCGACGTCAATGCATTGAACCGCGTGGTCTGGTATGGCTATGGTCAGGTGTCCGCTGCGCCGATCGGCACGGCCAATACGAAGTATCACGACGCCGACATTCATTACTTTCCGTATGACATTGCTCAGGCCAATGCCGCGCTGGATGCGGCCGGCTTGAAGCGCGGCGCGGACGGAAAGCGCTTCAAACTGCGATTGCTGTTCAATCCGTTCCAGGATCCGCGGGCGGCGGATTTTGTGCGTCAGTCGTTGGCGCGTATCGGGGTCGATGGAGAGATCGAGAGTTATGATTTCGCCACCTACGTAAAGAAGGCTTATACCGATCGCGCTTTCGACATCACGCTCGAAGCGCTCTCCAATGTATTCGACCCGACAGTGGGCGTGCAACGCGTTTTCTGGTCGAAGAACTTCAAGATCGGACTGCCGTTCTCCAATGCGGCGCACTATTCGAACCCGGAGGTCGACCGTTTGCTCGAAGCCGCCTCCGTTGAGACCGACGAAGCAAAGCGCCGTCAGCTATTCATCCAGTTCCAGCAGATCGTTCACGACGACATTCCGTCGATCGAGTTCGGCGCGAATCCGAGCATTACGGTCGTTTCGAAGAAGGTGAGGGACTATGCGCCGACCGGGGAAGGGTTGCGCGGGAATTTTGCTGATTTGTATATTCAGCCGTAGAGCGTGTGGAGAGAAAGGGGAAGGAGTGTCCGCTTCCCCTCGACTTCCAGCCCGGCGTGATCAGCACCACTTCCGGGGTACGCTTTGCATCCAGACCGTCCGGCAACCTCGGCAAGGCTCACGCCTCCGAGTGCCGCCGGATATCCCGCACTCACTTCGCCGCCACCGCAGCCTTGCTGCCAAGAAGCGCCCACTCGCCATTTTCGACTACGAGGTTGACGCTTTTCACTCCGATCACGCGACGCGTCGCCGGATCGAAAGTCGCCTTGCCGAACACGACGCTGGGCACGTCATGCAACTTTGGCAACGCATCACGCACGGCTCGGCGATCGAGGCCGCCGGCGCGCAGCGCATAGGCGGCGATGATCGTGGCGTCGTAAGCAAACGCGTTGAAGGCGTCCGGTTGATGGTGATATTTCGTCTCGAAGCCCCGAACGGAATGCTGAACTTCGGGGCTCGGATCGCCCGGGAAAAAGCTGGTATTGGTGGTTACACCGTTGACGGACTCACCACCCAGCTCCATGAACTTCGGCGAGTACACGGAGCTGGCGGCCACGATCGGCAGGCTGATGCCACTCGTACGCGCCTGGCGCACGATCTGCGCGCCGTCCGAGTAGTAGGAAATCAGCACCAGTGCATCGGGCTTCGTATCACGCACGCGCAGCAGCGTGGCGCGAAAATCCTTGTCGGTGGGCTGATAACCTTCGGCGGCCACGACCTGTGCGCCACGCGCGGCCGCCGCCTTCACGAATACGTCCTTACTGGCGCGGCCCCAATCCGTGTTCTGGAACAGCACGGCGATGCGCCTGAAACCCTGCTTGACGGCCAGGTCCGCGAGCAGCGGTTGCGCGTCTGCCTGGCTGACGGACGGGCTCCAGATGAAGTCTCCGCCTTTGGTGAAGTCAGGATGCGAGTTAGTGAAACCCAACTGCACGAGGCCGGCGCGCTGATAGATCGGCGAGGCCGCCATCGAGGCCGGACTCGAAAAATCGCCGAGTTCGATCAGGATGCGCTTGTCGTCGACAAACTTCTGCGCAATGCCGACCGCCTGGCGCGGGTCGCTCTGACTGTCTTCGAACACGTACTGCAAGGGTCGGCCGTTGATGCCGCCCTGGCTGTTGATCTCGTCGAGCGCGAGGTCGAAGCCGGCTTTCCATTGCGCGCCATATTGCGCATTCGGGCCGGTCAGTGGTCCGCTTACGCCGAAGAATACCGGCTCGCCGGTGGCCGGCGCCGCGGAAGATACACCGTAAACGGAGAAGGCAAGCACGGCGCCGACGAGCGTGAACAGTCGCCGGAACCGCAAGAAAGGACGCGAGGCAGACATGAGTATTTTCCCGAAATGAGTTGGACTGCGAGTCTCTAACGCATCTCTTCGTGCGACAACGAAGCGATTCGCATATCCATATTCGCCAGCCGGCGCGATGCGAGGTCAATGCAATGCGAAGCCCGACCTACGCCGGAAATACGGCCTCACCGAGCGTCAGCATCAGCCGGTTCGCCCACGCGAAGATCGCAATCGCCTGGCTTAAGTCGAGAATCTGCGTATCGTCGAGCCCTGCGCGGCGCAGCGCGTCGAGCGAGGCCGGGCTGAGCGCTTCAGGATGCAGCGTGAGATCGATCGCGTACTTCACGATGGCGCGTTCGCGCTCCGTCGTGCCCGCGGTCTGCGGGGCCGAGAAGATCTGCTGGATTACGTCGTCGCGTTTCGCGAGTTGCTGGAAGCGCTGCGCATGCACCGAGGCGCAGTACACGCAGCCATTGACCCGCGAGACAACCGTGCTCGCAAGCTCGCGCTCCGTGCGCGACAGGCCGCCTGGCGCGTACATGATGCTGTTGAACGCACCGGAGCGCTGCCGGAGGATTTCCGCTTCGTGCACGAGCAGCAGGTAATAGTCCGAAGTCTTCGCCTGGGGATGGCTCGCTTCGAGCACCGCCGTCTGCGCGGGCGATGCCTGCGCGAGCGGGACGGTATCGAGCCATGCGCGCCAGCCGAGGGTCTGCGAGGTGAAGCCGTGATCCGTGCTCATGCTCGTGCCTCCAGCGCGCGCAACGCGGCGACGACCCGCACCTGATACGTGACGAATGCGACGAGTTGCGCGAGTGCGACGATCGCACGCGTCGTCAGACCGGCTGACTGTAGCGCCGAGAGGGCCGGCTTGCCGGTCGCGGCAGGCTGCAATACGAGTGCTTCGGTATGCACGAGGATCGCCGCAAGCCGCGGGTCGGCCGTCACATCGCGCGGCGTGCGACGTTGCGCGATGGCATCGAGCAATGCGCTCGTTGCGTGCGCATCTGTTTCCGCGTCTGGTCCCGCGGCCGGTTCGAGTGCCAGCAGGCGTTTGCGATACGCTTGCGCGGTCTGCTCCGAGCGCGAGAGCAGCGCCGCATACCACGCCGCGTACAGCCGTTCGCGCAGCGTCAGATCGACGACGTCGCTGGAGAACAGCGCGTCGTGACTGCCTTGCGTATAGCGGGTTGCGTCACCGCGGAAGGCGCGCAACGCAGCGACAGGGCTGTCGGGCGCGAGCCCCGCCAACGCTGCAACGAAGTCGTCGGTTGCGGCAGTGGATGTGTGATCGGTCAATGAAGAAGACATGAGTGATAAGTCTCGTCAGGGGAGAGTCAGGCGGTGGTGTCGATTACGGGCGCGTCGGCGTCGGCCCATTCGTCTCCGGCAAGCTCGGCGGTGTCGAATGCCTGCAGCGCGGCGTAGTGCGTGTCCCGGTCGGCGTCGAACAGCATGGCGGCGATGGCGCGCGCGAGACGTTGCGCGCCGTCGCTGATCGCGGGAATGTCGCCGGCGATCTTGCCGTGCGACAGACTCGCGCCGTGATTGAATGAGTGAATGCGCGAGAGCGCCGGACATGTGCCCGCGATCCGTTCCTGCAAGGCAAAGTTGCGATCCAGATCCGGCGAGCTGCCGAGGTCGTCGCTCGGCAGTTCGCACGCGGGTTCGAAGCGGTCACGCCAGCGGCGCACATGCGGCGCGATCAGCGCAAACTCGTCGCGGGTGTCGATCTCGGCGTGAAAACCGGTCGCGAAGATCAGGTAATCGAGCGCGTAGCGGCCCCTCGGCGTAGCGACGACGACCGTGTCGCCCTCGTGGCTTACGCGCGTGAGCGGGCTGGCAAGATGCAGCTTCGCCTGAGCATACTTCGCGACGCGCAGCACGCTATCGCGCGGCGGCGGCGCCTGAGTCTGGGCGGAGTAGTGCAGAAAGCGCCATTTCCATTCGTCAGGCAGGCTGGCGAAACCGTGTACGAGGCCGGGGCTGCCAATGCCGGTCAACTTGTTGATGCGAGGCAGCGCGTCGCGTCGCACGAACAGATCGACTTGCGCCGCGCCGGCTTCGAGCGCGCTCGCGGCATTGTCGAACGCCGACGCGCTTGCACCCACCACGCCGACACGCTTGCCGCGCAACGCGGCGAAGTCGATCGCATCCGACGAGTGCGCGCGCAGGCGGGCGGGAAGTTCGCGTGCAACCTCGGGAATGAAGGGGCCGCCCAGGCCCTCGCGTCCGGTTGCCAGCACGACATGCCTGGCCAGCACGATTTCGCGCCGGGCGCGACTGGTGTCGTTCGCCGCTCCGCCGAGGAGATCGAGTTCGATCAGGCCATCGCTGCGTGGGCGCAATCTTTCGACGCGAGTGTCGTTGCGCACCGGCAGTTCAAGCACGCGGCGATACCAGCGCAGATAGTCCATCCACTGCGTACGCGGAATCTTGTAGAGCGCGTCCCATTGTTCGCGACCGAACTGGGCTTCGTACCATGCGCGAAAGGTCAGGGCGGGCAGACGGAGCGCGGGCCCGGTCAGCTGTTTCGGCGAGCGCAGGGTCTGCATCCGCGCGTAGGTGACCCACGGACCTTCGCGGCCCGCCGGCGCCTGATCGAAGAGCCGCTGGTTGTCGATGCCCAACAGGCGCAACTCGGCGCTTGCCGCGAGTCCGGCCATGCCGGCGCCGATGATCGCGACATCAAGCACGCGTTGCGCCCCGACGTTTCGCGCGGGCACCCAGGAAGGCGCAGGCAGTTCGAGCCAGTCGAGGTCTTCGCGAAGCCGGGCTTCGAGCGCGGCCAGGCCGTCGGCGGCGGGTGGTGGATTCAATACGGTCATGCCGGAACTCCGGTGTCGCGATGAGAGGAGGAATCGGAATCGCCAGCGTTGTCCGCGCTATCCATGCGATCGTGAGCGACCAGTGCGCCATGCTGCGACGCCGCGTGGCGCACCGCGCCGGGCAGCAGAGCGTGTGAGACTTCAGCGAGGGCGTCGATCATCGCGTCCATTGCGGGAGTGCGCGGTCGGCCCGACAGCGTGACAACGCCATACAGAAACGGGATCGGCACGTCGAGCGGCCGCACTTCGACATCGGCGAGGCGCAGCCCGAACGCCGTCACCGGATCGACAATGGCGACGCCGAGCTTCTCCTGCGCCGCCATCATCGCGTTGAGCGACGCGTTGGTTTCCAGCGCGGTGAGGAGCGCAATGCCGGCCTGATCGAACGCGCGATCGATCCTGTTGCGCAGCCGGTAGCGGTTCGCCAGCGTCGCGACCGGCTGTCCGGCGAGATGCGCGAGCGGCAACACGGCGTCCTGCGCCAGCGGGTCGTCGCGATGCAGCACGGCCACGCACGGTGCTTCGATGATGTAGTGCACATCGAGGGCCGCATGATCGAGTGGAAGCGTGGCGATGCCAACATCGGCGGCACGCGAGAGCAACGTCTGCACGACCTGCTCGGCGGACGCGCTGCGCAGTTGCGTGTTGCCGCGTGTGCCTGCTTGCGCGGCCGCCTGGTTCAGCTTCGCGAGGGCGCGCGGCGCCAGCGCCGCGGCGAGCGCGGGCGTTGCCACGACGCGCAGCGGCATGGGTTCGTCGCGGCCGATGGCGCGCGCACTGGCTCGGATCGCATCGAGGCCGATCAGCGAACGCTCCACTTCGTCATAAAGCAGAAATGCGCGGCTCGTCGGCGTGACGCGTGGCCCTTTCCGGTCGAACAGTGCATAGCCGATCTCCTGTTCGAGATCCTGGATCGTTCTCGTCACGCCCGGCTGCGAGCGGCGCAGCAGTCGAGCCGCGCCGGTCATGCTGCCCGCCGACATGACTGCTGAGAACGCTTCGAGTTGATGCAACTCCATGCGATGCCTCATCCATGTGATGGGTGCATTCTAGAGGCCGTTTCATGCTCGATTCTTATAATAAATTCGGCTATGCAATTGACGAAAGTTGCGGTCCTCCCGCACGCGCGCAACTGACGTGAGCCAATCATCTTTCCGCTTGAAGTGCAAAAAGTGCCGTGAAATAAGGGCTTTTTTGCATTGGCCGCAGCAGCGCACAAGCTCGGCGCACTGCGTAATCGCTCACACTCATAAGCTTGGCGGATTCACGGGAATAAGCTTTGACCGTTATCTTCGTTGGCCGGCTTCCAGGCGACATGGTTACATCGTCTCACTCAATTACATGGCGTGAGAAAAGCATGTCGATTCTGTGGAACAACAAGCGCGGTGCAGCCCGCACGCTGCTTCAACTGGCTGGCGCACTGACTATTGCTTTGGGCGGCGCAATGCCTGCTGCACACGCGGCGGATCCCTACTGGGTCGGTGTGACCGGACCGCTGAGCGGACAGGACGCGCAATACGGCGAGCAGTGGAAGCGCGGCTTCGATCTCGCGCTCGAGCAGATCAACGGCAATGGCGGCATTAATGGTCATCCGCTCAGTTACGACTTCGAGGACAGCCGCAGCGATCCGCGCCAGGCTGTCGCGATCGCGCAGAAATTCGTCGACGACAAACGCATCCTCCTCGAACTGGGTGATCTGTCGAGCGGAGCGTCGATGGCCGCGTCGCCGGTTTACCAGCGCGCGGGCCTCGTGCAGTTCGGCTTCACCAACTCGCACCCGGACTTCACCAAGGGCGGCGACTATATGTGGAGCACGGCGATCAGCCAGGCGGAGGAACAGCCGATGCTTGCACGCTACGTCACCAAAGGGCTCGGCTTCAAAAAGATCGCCGTGCTGTATCTGAACACCGACTGGGGCCGCACCAGCAAGGACATCTTCGCGAAGGCCGTCACGTCGAACGGCGCGGAGGTCGTCGCGGCCGAGGCCTATCAGCCGAACGAGAAAGACTTTCGCGCGACGCTCACGCGCGTGCGCAGCGCGGAGCCGGATTCGATCGTCCTGATTTCGTACTATTCAGACGGTGCGCAGATCGTTCGCCAGGCGCGAGCAGCAGGCGTGCATACACCGATCGCGGCTGTCGGCTCGGTGTATTCGCCCAAATTTCTCGACCTGGGCGGACCCGCGGTGAACGGCGTCTACACCGAATCGAACTTTTTCCCCGGCGACCCGCGCCCGGAAGTGCAGAGCTTCGTACAGCGTTACCGCGCCAGATATAACGCCGAGCCGGACACGTTCGCCGCGCGCGCCTACGACGCGATGATTCTGGCGAGCGAGGTAATCCGCCGCTATGGCGCCGACCGCACGGCCGTGCACGACGGATTCGCGAAGATCAACGACGTGCCGAGCGTGATTTTCGGCAAGTTCAAATTCGATCCGCAAACGCGCCGCGTGGCCGGTGCAAAGAACCTGGATCTGGTCGTCAACGACGGTAAATTCGCGTTGTGGGACGGCGTGAGCGCCGTGCGCGCGCAATGATCGAAAGCACCATCAATGCGGGCTACGGGACTGACACGCTATGACGGCCTGGTTCGACTACACGATCAACGGATTGATCGTCGGCAATATCTATGCGCTGCTGGCGGTCGGCCTCGCGCTGATCTTCGGCGTCTCGCATCTGATCAATTTCGCGCATGGTTCCGTGTACATGGTCGGCGGCTTCATCGGCTGGCTGTGCCTGACGCGGCTCGGCTTGCCGCTGCCGGTCGCGCTCGTCGCGACCATCGCGGGCTGCGCGCTGCTCGGCATCCTTATTGAACGGATCGGCTTGCGGCCGTTGCAGGGCGCCGCGCGTATCGCGCCGCTGCTGGCCACGATCGGCATCAGTTTCGTGCTCGACCAGCTCGCGCAAATCGTCTTCGGCCCGGATCCGCGTCCGGTGCCGAGCCCGTTGCCGGATTGGACGCTCTCGCTCGGCGGGGCGACGCTCGGTTCGCTCGATCTGCTGATCGCGGCGATCGGCATCGGCGCCGCGGCCGTGCTTTACGTGTTCCTGCGCTTTACGCGGCTCGGCTGGGCCGTGCGCGCCACCGCGCAGGATCGCGACGCCGCGCAGCAGATGGGCGTGAACGTGAATGCCGTGAATCAGGCGGTGTTCGCGATTGCCTGCGGGCTCGGCGGCCTGAGCGGCTTATTGGTCGGCATGTACTACAACAGCATCGATCCGGCGATGGGCTTTCAGGCTACGCTGAAAGGCGTCGTCGCACTGCTGATCGGCGGGCTGGGCAACGTGCCGGGCGCAATCGCCGGCAGCCTGCTGCTGGGGCTCGTGGAGAGCTATGGCGTCGCGTTGTTTGGCACGAGCTATCGCGACCTGTTCGCGTTCGTGCTGCTGCTGGCGTTTCTAGTATGGCGGCCCAACGGGCTCTTCAGTTCGAGCCGCCGGCTGCCGCCCGAGCCGCTCACAGGCACGTTCCTGTCGAACCGCAAGGCGGTCAGGATTCCGCGCCGCGTGATCGTCGCGGTGGTGGCGCTCGCCTTCGTGCTGCCGTTCGCGACCCCATCGGCCTATGTGCTTCAGACGCTGACCAACGGCTGGATCTACGGCCTGCTCGCGCTCAGCCTGACACTCGTCGCGGGGACCGTCGGGCAGATTTCGCTCGGCCACGCGGCACTGCTGCTGATCGGCGCTTATGCGTCGGCGCTGCTCTCGGTGAATCTGGGCTGGTCGCCCGCGCTGACGATTCCGCTCGCCGGCCTCATCACCGCGGCTATCGGCACGCTGCTGGTGTATCCGTCGTTCCGGCTGCGCGGACATTACGTGTCGATTGCCACGCTCGGTATCGGCGAGATCATCGGACTGGTGGTGCTGAACTGGGATAGCCTGACGCGCGGGCCGGTCGGCATCACCGGCATTCCGCCGTTGTCGCTGTTCGGCTGGCAGTTGACGGGCGTGCGTGCGGTTTACTGGTTCACGCTTGCGGTACTCGTGTTGCTTGCGCTGCTGCAAGTACGGCTGCTGCGCTCGCATCTGGGCCGCACCTGGCGCGCGATCCGCGAGGACGACGTCGCGGCGCGCGCGTATGGCGTGCGGCCTAACCGCTACAAGGCCATCGCATTCGCGTGCGGTGGACTGGCGGCCGGCATCGGCGGCGGCATTGCGGCGCATCTGTACAGCTACATCAACTATCAGACCTTCGACTCGCAAGTGTCGATCCTTGCGCTCACCATGGTGATCCTCGGCGGCCTGGGCAGCGTGGTTGGCGCGGTGGCGGGGGCGATCGCACTCATCAGCCTGCCCGAACTCTTCCGCTTCGCCGCCGATTACCGGATGCTGATCTACGGCGTGATTCTGCTTCTGCTGGTGCGCTTCAGGCCACAGGGCCTGTTCGGCGCGGTATGACGGGGACGACCATGACAACTTCTTCCAGTGGTGGTGCGGACATTCTGTTCGACGTGCGGCGCGTGACGCGGCGCTTCGGCGGCCTCGTCGCCGTCGACGAGGTCAACCTGTCGGTTGCGCGCGGCGAATGCGTGAGCGTGATCGGACCGAACGGCGCGGGTAAATCCACGCTGTTCAATCTGCTGACCGGAATCGATACGCCCGACTCCGGCTCGGTGCGCTTCGGCAGCGAAGACGTGACCGGCATGGCGCCGGAACAGCTCGCCGCGCGCGGCGTCGCCCGGACGTTCCAGCATGGGCGGGTGTTCGGCAACCTGAGCGTGCTGGACAATGTGCTGATCGGCGCGCACGCGCGTCTTGCGATGACGCGGCGCGGCTGGCCCGTTGTTGGAGCGTTCGCCGAAGTGCTGCGTGCGCTGGTCGGGCCCGCGGCGCTGCGCCGCGAGGAAGCCGAATTGCGCGACGAAGTGAAGGCGCTGCTTGCGCGCTTCGGCACACGCCTCGCGCCTCGCATCGACGAGCCGGCGCACAGCCTGTCCTACGCGAACCGCCGGCGTGTCGAGATTGCGCGCGCGCTGGCGCTGCGTCCGCGCATTCTCTTGCTCGACGAGCCGACTGCCGGCATGAACGAGTCCGAGACCGCGGAAATGCTCGAACTGATTCTCGAACTGAAACGCGACGGACTCACGATCCTGCTGATCGAACACAAGCTCGACCTGGTGATGCGTCTCTCCGACCGCGTGCTCGTACTCGACGACGGCCGCAAGATCGCGTCCGGTCTGCCGGACGAGGTGCGCAACGATCCCGCGGTGATCGAAGCCTACCTTGGGCATTGTCAAGTTGGCGTGCAGGCCGGCCGCAACGAAACGGCCGCCGCATGACGAGCTCCAGCCTGCATCTCGTGTCATCGAATGATTTACCCACAACTGAACAAGCCATGACAGAGCCGTTGCTGACACTCGACCAGATCGACACGTTCTATGGGCAGATTCAGGTGCACTTCGGCCTGAATCTCAGCATTGGGCGCGGCGAGATCGTGAGCCTGCTGGGGGGCAACGCAAGCGGCAAATCGACGGCGATGAAAGTGATCCTCGGCCTGCACAAACCGCGAAACGGTACGATCAACTTCTACGGCAAGCCGTTGAACGGCCTGCCGACCTCGCAGATCGTGCGGCGCGGGATCGCTTCCGTGCCGGAAGCGCGCCGCCTGTTCGGCGACATGACAGTGCGCGAGAACCTGCTGATGGGAGCCTTCACGCGCAACGACCGCGCCGGTATCGCCGCGGACTATGAACGCATGCTCGACCTGTTCCCCCGCGTGAAAGAGCGCCTGACGCAACGCGCCGGCACGCTCTCGGGCGGTGAGCAGCAGATGCTGGCCATGGCGCGCGCGCTGATGAGCCGCCCGGCGCTCGTCTGCATGGACGAGCCGACCATGGGGCTGTCGCCGCTCTATGTCGACAAGGTGCTAGAGCTGATCCAGACCATCAACCGGCAGGGCATTACGTTCTTCATGGTCGAACAGAATGCGAGCCTTGCCTTGCAGATCGCGCATCGCGGCTATGTGTTGCAGACCGGCCGAGTGGTGTTGTCCGGCACCGCAAGCGAACTGCTCGGCGATCAGCGGATTCGCGATGCTTATCTTGGCGGGTCGCTTGCGGCGGAAACGGCATCGTGAGCGGGAGGCTATAGCGTTCGCGGCACGGCGCGGGCCGTTGCCGTAGCGTCCGTTGTCCTTTGCGGCGCGACGGTGGCCGGTGGGCGCGATGAACATAGCGGGCGGCCGGAGCGGAAGGCCGTCGGCGATCAGTCGGCGGTCAGTTGACGGCCGACTCTCCGACATTCGGGGATCAGGAACCCGCCACGAGTTCGAGGGTGGCACCGTGTGTGAGTTCGCGCGCGAATTCACGCGGCGAGCCACCTGCATGCGTTTCCAATGCAACGGCGAAGACGCCTTCGCCGCGTGTGGCCAGATAATCCCGAATGTCGGATGCCAGACCTTCAACGGGTTCGTGACGCGGGCGTGACGGGCTGACGAGCGTCAACGTCGTCGTGCCGAGCGGCAGGATCGCGAACCGGATACCGTACCCTGGCAAAGGCGCGCGCTGCACGCTGAATTCACCGAGCAGCGCACGATACCGCGCGAGGCTTGCATCCAGATCGTGCACGGCAAGCGTGATGTTCGCCACGCCGCGCGCGCCGTTGGCGTGATGGCGCACGTCACCTTCGGCGACGCGTAAGCGGCGCGGTGTCAAATCCCCGCAGAGAAAGGGCAGGTCAGCGCTGCGCGGCTTGCCGATCTGCCATTCGAGCCGCTCGCCGTCAGGGCGCACGCGTCCGCCGGCAATCGGGCCGTCGTAGAGCAGGCCGCGCCCGTGAGCGGCATCGATCGTTGCCGCGACCGACTGCGGCAGGAGCGCGAAATCGACGAAGCCGTCGCCGACCCGATTGCCGGCGTCCCACCAGCGATGTTCCGGTGCGTCCCGCAGAAAGGCGATCAGTTCGAAATAGCTGCCGTCCGCGAAACCGATCAGCGCGTTGTGAGTGGCGCCGTCGGCGTGCGTGCCGCCGCGCTGCACCGTAAAGCCGAGTGCGCTGAAATGAGCGATGGTCTGTTCGAGATCCTGCACGCGGATCACGACGTGGTCGAGTGAAAGGGACATGCCGGCTTGACTCCTCAGGAGGGTGGCCGATGAGTATGCGAAGCCGTTGGCAAAAACACTAGCAACGGATTGTCGATTGCATAGTGCGGTGCGTGGATAGTCGCGCGAGGCATTGCCGAGCCACTTTATCCGCGCGCACCGGGCGACTGAACCGATTTATTCTCGCAACCTTATTCCGTCATCCGCACGCCCGGCGTCATTTGCGTTTGATACGTTCCACGAAAACCAATCCACAAAACCTTGTTTGCGCTTCGTTTTTCTGGCCGTTAGATTTGTTCGTATGGCAACGAATCGACGGAGGCCGTATGGCCACGCTTTCAGCGACATTTTTTCAGGTCGGACTTCGACATCCCATTCGCGCCCTGAAAAAGCAGTTCGCAAGGCGCGCGCCGATTGCGATTGATCAATCGGCCGGCGAAAGGCCTGTTCCCAATGACGGTGCCCAATCGCAGGAGCGGCTCGAACGCATCGCCACCTACGCACGCTCCGGGTACTTCCATATGGAATACACCGCCGGCATGTTCGTCGTGCCGCTGGAAATACCGCCGGATTGAGGGCTCCGCATTCAGCAGACGGGCGCGGGCGTAGCAGGCCGGCGCGGAGCATCGGCAATCCCGAGCGGGAGCGACCAAACCGATGCTTCTTTAGAAATCACAATTAATTGGTTCGGCTTCGGCCTTCGATCTTTCATAGTGTCTCCTGATGGCTATAGACGGTTGCTTTCACCGTTGGCCCTGAACCGGCGCGTAAGGATGCGCGCGATATCGAAGGAGACGTCATGACGCTTGATCTCGTAGAACGACCCACCCACGCGCTGCTCGAAGCCGCTCGATCCCGCGCCGCCGAAGCCGGCCTGTCCTACGCCGGTGGCGTGTCGCCGCAGGATGCATGGGCACTCGTGCAGGCCGGCAACGCTGTCTTGGTGGACGTGCGCACCACCGAAGAACGCAAATTTGTCGGACTCGTGCCCGACAGTTTGCATGTCGCGTGGGCGACCGGTACGAGTCTGACGCGCAATCCGCGTTTTGTGCGTGAGCTGGAAGCGAAGACGGGCAAAGATGCCGTCGTGCTGCTGCTGTGCCGCAGCGGCAACCGTTCCGCGCTGGCCGCGGAAGCCGCCGCGAAGGCCGGCTTCACGCAGGTTTTCAATGTACTGGAAGGTTTTGAGGGAGGGCTGGACGACGCGCAACGGCGCGGCGCCAGCAATGGATGGCGTTTTCACGGGCTGCCGTGGATTCAGGACTGAAAAGCCTGATCGCTCACGCTGCACTTTAGGGGAGTCACCACTGTGGCTGTGTTTGATGTCGATGAGATTGTCGAGGCGCTTCAGACAGTCCGCCAGCAATGGCGCGAAGTGCAGAAACGCTCGCTCGAACCGGGCGGGCGCGAATTGCCGGGGCGCGAAGCGCTCGCGGAGATCATCGATACGCTCAAGGGCGTGCTGTTTCCGATGCGCCTGGGTCCGCTCGATCTGCGTCAGGAAAGCGAAAACTTCTATGTCGGGCACGCGCTCGACGCCGCGCTGCATGCGCTGTTGAGCCAGGCGCGGCTGGAGTTGCATTACCGCAGCCGGCATCATCCGCCGCCTGCCGCGACGATCGAGGCTCAGGCGGGCATTGCGGTGCGCGCGTTTGCCGCGCGCTTGCCGGCGATTCGCAGCCTGCTCGACAGCGACGTGCTGGCGGCGTTTCACGGGGACCCCGCAGCCGGCAGCGTGGATGAAGTGCTGCTGTGTTACCCCGGCGTGCTCGCGATGATCCATCACCGGCTGGCGCACGAGCTATATGGGCTGGGTTTGCCGCTGCTGGCGCGCATTGTCGCCGAACTCGCGCATGCGCAAACCGGCATCGACATCCATCCTGGTGCCAAGATCGGCGCGGGGTTTTTCATCGATCACGGCACGGGCGTGGTGATTGGCGAGACAGCCGTGATCGGCGAGCGCGTGCGGCTCTATCAGGCCGTCACGCTGGGCGCGAAGCGTTTTCCACGCGATGCGCAAGGGCATCTGGAAAAGGGCCATGCGCGCCATCCGATCGTCGAGGACGACGTGGTGATCTACGCGGGCGCGACCATTCTCGGCCGCGTCACACTGGGCCGGGGTTCGGTGATCGGCGGCAATGTCTGGCTCACGCAGGATGTCGCGCCGGGCTCGCACGTGACGCAGGCCGTGTCGCGCAACGAGGGCACCGGCGCCGCCGCGAATGGCGAGCGCACGCCGCGCGGTCATGCAGACGCGCTTCCTGTCGCGGCGGGAGCCGCACGATGAGCGGACTCGTCAGGGAGTTCGGCGCCGCGGTGCGGCGTCTGCGTGAGACACGCGGCTGGTCTCAGGAGCAACTCGCGGAATACGCGGGACTCAACCGCTCGTATGTCGGCGAGGTTGAACGCGGCTCGGCCATCGCGTCGATCGTCACGGTCGACAAGCTTGCCCGCGCATTCCAGGTGCCGATCGAGCACCTGCTCACCCTGTCTTCCGAAGCCTCGGGCATTGCCGTGCTCGCGCGCTCTGCGTTCGTCGATCCGCCGTCCGTGAGGTAGATCAACGTTTGCCGTCTATAGCATGTTGAAGCGCAGGGGTGGCCTCCCGATAATCGCCTTCGCTCATAAGCTTTCCCGTTTTTCTTCTATCAATCCCGGAGCTTCAGATGACAGCAACAGTGGGCGGCCTGACGGCGCTCGGCGATAACGCAGCACGGCAACTAGCCAATGCCACCAAAACCGTTCCGCAACTGGCCACGATCACGCCGCGTTGGCTCACCCATCTGCTGCAATGGCTGCCGGTCGAGGCAGGCATTTATCGCCTGAATCAGGTGAAGAATCCCGAAGCCGTGGTGGCCGCCTGCACCGCGCGTGAAGATGAAAGCATCCTGCCGCGCACCTTCGTGCCCTACGAAGAGCAACCGCGCGAGTACTTCCTGAATGCCGTCAGCACGGTCCTCGACGTGCACACGCGGATCTCGGATCTCTACAGCAGCCCGCACGATCAGATCAAGGAACAACTGCGGCTCACGATCGAGACGATCAAGGAATTGCAGGAAAGCCAGCTGATCAACAATCCGGATTACGGCCTGCTCGCCAACGTGGCGGAAGAGCAGCGCGTGTTTCCGCTGACCGGCGCGCCGACGCCCGACGACCTCGACGAACTGCTGACCAAGGTCTGGAAAGAACCGGCGTTCTTCCTGACGCATCCGTTCGCGATCGCCGCGTTCGGCCGCGAATGCACGCGCCGTGGCGTGCCGCCGCCGACGGTCAGCCTGTTCGGCTCGCAGTTCCTGACATGGCGCGGCATTCCGCTGATTCCGTCGGACAAGGTGCCGGTGGCCGACGGCAAGACCAAGATTCTGCTGCTGCGCGTGGGCGACAAGCGCCAGGGCGTGGTCGGTCTGTTCCAGCCGGGCGTGGCCGGCGAGCAGGGGCCGGGTCTGTCGGTGCGCTTCATGGGCATCAACAATCACGCGATCGCGTCGTATCTGATCTCGCTCTATTGCTCGCTCGCCGTGCATTCGCCGGACGCGCTGGCAGTTCTCGATGACGTGGAGATCGGCAAGTACCATGACTACCCAGACACCTACAAGTAAGCCCATGGATAGCGTCTTGCCGCACGATGTGCCGAGCGGTCCGCCCGGGGGCTTGCCTGCGGGTTTGCCTGACCCTGCCACGTTGGCGTCGCTGGCGAATGCGTTCTTTTCGGCGTTGCCGGGCAACCCGCCGCAGTCAGGCGCGACGCCAGGGCTCGCCGGCACGCTGCCGTTCACGGCGCCGGTGACCAGCGAGATCAGCAATCCTGCGCCGGCGGGTTCGCCGCTCGCCGGTCCCGGCGGCACGGGCACCGGTGTGCCCGGTGCAGCGTTGCCGCAGGGGCATGTGCCCGGCGCCAACCTGTTGCCCTCGTCGCCGACGCATGTGCTGTCGCTGGGTAATCGCGCGCCCGCATTGGCGCCGCATGCGACGGCGCAGAACGGCTTGCCCGACAGCGTGGTGACCATTGCGCCCGCACTCGATCCACGCTTTGGCGGCTCCGCGCTGGGTGTGCCGGAGGGACACGGCGCGCAGCGTCCGTCCGCGGGTGGCGCTTTGCCGGTGACACCCGCGTCGCCGGTTTCGCCGGCGTCCGCCTCGCCGTTTTATTTTCTCGGCGAATCGGGTCAACCTCGCGCCGCGTCAGCTGCGTCGCCGGATATCGTCGTGCCGGTCTGGAACGAGGTGAGTGCGCAATCGTTCGGTCTGCCCGGTGTCGATGAGCCGCTTGCCGAGCAACGTTTCCCGTATGACCGTCCGGCTGCATCGCATGCCGCGCATGCCGCGCCATCGTCCACGCCCGCGGAACACCCGGGCGGCTCGCACTACTTCCTGAATCTGAACGAGCCGTCGCGCGTTCCAGGGCAGGCAGCCGGCGCGTCGCAAGGTGTGCCGCATGCGGGGCCGTCCGCTCATCCGCCGTTCGATGTGAATGCGATTCGCCGCGATTTCCCGATTCTGCAGGAGCGTGTGAACGGCCGTCAGCTGGTGTGGTTCGACAATGCCGCGACCACGCACAAACCGCAGGCGGTGATCGACCGGCTGGCGTATTTTTACGCGCATGAGAACTCGAACATCCATCGGGCGGCTCATGCGTTGGCCGGCCGCGCCACCGACGCATACGAAGCCGCGCGCAGCAAGGTGCAGCGTTTCATCGGTGCGGCGTCGCCGGAGGAAATCATCTTCGTGCGCGGCACTACCGAGGCGATCAACCTGGTCGCGAAGACGTGGGGCGTGAAGCATGTGGGTGAGGGTGACGAGATCATCGTCTCGCACCTCGAGCATCACGCCAATATCGTGCCTTGGCAGCAGCTTGCCGCGCAAACCGGTGCGAAGCTGCGCGTGATTCCGGTCGACGACAGCGGCCAGGTATTGCTCGACGAATACCGGCGGCTGCTCAACGACCGCACGAAAATCGTCTCCGTCACGCAGGTGTCGAATGCGCTCGGGACGGTGGTGCCGGTCAGAGAGATCGTCGAGCTCGCGCATCGGGCCGGCGCGAAGGCGCTGGTCGATGGGGCGCAGTCGGTGTCGCATATGCGGGTGGATGTGCAGGCGATCGACGCGGACTTCTTCGTGTTCTCGGGTCACAAGGTGTTCGGTCCGACCGGCATCGGCGTGGTCTACGGCAAGCGCGCGATTCTGGAGGACATGCCGCCGTGGCAGGGTGGCGGCAACATGATCGCCGACGTCACGTTCGAACGCACGGTGTTCCAGCCGCCGCCGAATCGTTTCGAAGCCGGCACGGGCAATATCGCCGATGCAGTGGGTCTGGGCGCGGCGATCGACTACGTTCAACGCGTCGGCATCGAGAATATCGCGCGCTACGAGCACGATCTGCTCGCGTATGCGACGAGCGTGCTGCAACCGGTGCCCGGTGTGCGTTTGATCGGCACTGCGCGCGACAAGGCCAGTGTGTTGTCCTTCGTGCTGAAAGGCTACGAGACCGAGGAAGTCGGGCAGGCGCTCAACGAAGAGGGCATTGCCGTGCGCTCGGGGCATCACTGTGCGCAGCCGATCTTGCGACGCTTTGGCGTCGAGGCAACCGTGCGGCCATCTCTCGCGTTCTATAACACCTGCGATGAAGTCGATGCGCTGGTGTCTGTAGTGCGACGGTTGTCTTCGCGACGCTGAATACAGGCGGTGGCCGGCTACGGCTGCCGCCTTTTTACCGAATGAAACCTGTCAGTGGGAACGCTTGCGTTTGCCGCTTTCTCAATCTGCCGCGTGAGGTGCCACTGGCACCACTCCCACTTCTGCGCGACACGCCGTATGACGGCTCGGTTGAGCGTTCAAACGGTCGCTGCCGCTTCCCGTGTTTCGAGGTGGCGGCTCACGGGCCGCTGCAAACCGAAGTGCTCACGCAACGTGCGGCCTTCATACTCGCTGCGGAAAATGCCGCGCTGTTGCAATAGCGGCACCACGCCGTCCGCGAAATCCTGCAGGCCGCCCGGCAAAACATCCGGCATCAGGTTGAATCCATCGGCGGCGCCGCCTTTGAACCAGTGTTCGATATCGTCGGCGATCTGTTCCGGTGTGCCGACAATGACACGGTGCCCGCCACCGCCGGCTAGCGCGCGGATCAACTGGCGCGCCGTGTAGCCATTCGAGCGAGCTTGCGCGAGCGTGGCATGGAAGAACGTGTGATTGCCGTTGCCGCCACCGGGCAGTGAAAGATCGTCCGGCAGACGTTCGTCGAGTTTCAACCGCTCGACGCTCACACCCAATATGCCCGCCAGACGCGTGAGGCTGTAAGTCCACGGAATCAGATCCACCAGTTCGTCGCGACGACGCAAGGCTTGCGCCTCGGTTGCGCCGATGATGGTGGTGAGGCCGGGCAGCACGCGGATCGCGTCGTTGCCGCGCCCCAATGCCGCGGCGCGCGACTTGAGCTCGCGAGCATAAGAAGCCGCTTCGTCGAACGACTGTGACGCGGAGAAGACCGCTTCCGCGTGACGGGACGCAAGCTCGCGTCCATCCACCGAGCCGCCGGCCTGGATCAGCACCGGGTGGCCCTGAGCACTGCGCGGCAGATTGAACGGGCCATCCACGCTGAAATATTTGCCGCGATGGTCGATGCGATGCACCTTCGCCGCGTCGACGAAACGGCCATTTATCTTGTCGCCGATAAAGGCGTCGTCTTCCCAGCTATCCCACAGCGCCTTCACGACCTCCGTGAATTCGGCGGCGCGTTCGTAGCGCTCGGCATGATTGGGCACCGCTTCGCGGCCGAAGTTGCGCGCCGAACCGAGATCGGCGGTCGTCACGATGTTCCAGCCCGCGCGCCCCGCGCTGAGATGATCGAGCGTGGCAAAGCGCCGCGCGATGTTATACGGCTCGTTGTAGCTCGTCGACGCCGTGCCGATCACACCGATATGCGTCGTGGCCGCAGCAATGCCGGCGAGCAGCACGGTCGGCTCCAGCGCCGTGATCGGCCTGAAGTCGATCTGATCGGCGACCGATGCATTGTCGGCGAGAAACACGGCGTCGAACTTCGCCGCCTCGGCGATCTGCGCAACGCGAACATAGTGAGCGATATCGATGAACGCGCGAGGGTCCGCGTCTTCGGTACGCCAGGCGGAAGGCACGAAGCCCGAGTGGAGAATGTTGACGTTCAGATGGAGCTGGCGCGGCGGGTCGTTTCTCATGGGTCTGGTCGAATGCGGGAAGGGCCAGCAACGAAGGAGCAAAGGCATCTGGCCGACTCTTCAATTGTCGATTGGCTGTGCATTCGAGACCACTAACGATTTCTGGCATCGATATGTCGGCAACGACTAAGGTTCGCCCGCATGCGAGACCAGCATGATGCCGCGCAGCGTTCGGGCCGCCACCGTGATTTGCGATGTGCCGCTCGCATCATAACCATATCGGAACTCGGCCTTTCCAAATTCGCGCCAACACTGCCATGCTTTGACTCAGGCCGTGCACGGTGTCAGCGCGCGGCGTCCATTTCATAACCGCAGTGACCTACCTTTATCGAGTATGGATCCGTTGATCGAGAGTCTGATGCTGAAAATGAGGCACAGCCGCGTCTATACGGCTGTGACTTTCGCCCGTTTGTTCGGCGTATCGGAGAAAGCGGTCGAAGCCGCGCTCGCCACGCTGATCGCCAGCGGCAAGGTGCGCACGTGCATCAACGCCCGGCGCGATGTCGGCTACTGTTTGTCGGGCGCGACGCCGGTCTGCGCGTCGCCGCTTGAGCCCGATGTAACCACTGTCGCCACGCCGCCTTTGACCCGCCGCGTGGACGGCGCGCTGGCGGGCTACGACAGGCAACTGGATGCGCACCGCTCGCTCGCCATGCTCGTGCGCCGCTGAGTCGTTCAAGTTATCCGTTCACGACACCGGTTCGCGATCTCGGCCATAGACGCCAGGGGTTATCAGCAACGCTGCTTAGCACCTGAAAATTGCTTGGTTTGTGCCGTCCGCGAGCGTTGTTAGAGTCCACGTCTCACGCTAAGGGCACGCGCCGTTCGACCTCGCGCGCGGCCCGTTAAAACAACAGGAAACCACCGTTATGAATCTCAGAGTGCTTGGCGCAGTGATCGCCGGAAGTCTGCTTCTCATGTCCGCTGCCGCGCATGCGGATCGTCTCGACGACATCAAGAAAGCGGGCGTGTTGCGCGTGGCCGCTTTCGATAGCAATCCGCCGTTCGGTTTCGTCGACTCGAAAAGCAACCAGATCGTCGGGCTCGACGTCGACTATGCGCGAGCGCTCGCCACGCGCCTCGGCGTCAAGCTCGAGATCCAGCCGACCAATCCGGCCAATCGCATTGCTTTCCTGAAGTCGGGCAAGGTGGATCTGGTGTTCGCCAACTTTACGATTACCGACGATCGCAAGAAGGAGGTGGATTTCAGCACCCCCTATTTTGCGTCCGGCACGCAATTCATTGCGAAGAAGGGCACGCTTACCTCGCCGCAACAATTGAACGGTTTGCGGATCGGCGCGGACAAAGGCACGACCAATGAGCAGCAGGTGCGTGCGCAATTCCCGAGCGCCACGATCATTGCTTATGACGACACGCCGTTCGCCTTCGCCGCGCTGCGCACGGGCAACGTGCAGGCGATCACGCAAGACGGACCGAAGCTCGTCGCGTTGCTCGCGAAGGTGCCGGACAAGGCGAACTACGAGATCCCGCCGTTCACGATCTCCAACGACTACGAAGGCGTGGGCGTACCGAAGGGCGAGACGCGCCTGCTGAATGTCGTCAACGATACGCTGAAGGATCTCGAAGCCAAGGGCACGGCCGGCACGATCTACGATACCTGGTTCGGCCCGAATAGCGCCGCGCCGTTGCCGCGTCTGTTCAGGATCGGCGATCCGCAGAAGAGCTGACGCGCCTCGCTTCACAGCCGCCTCCACATGGCCCGGTCACCGCCCTAAACGCGTGACCGGGCCTTCTTGCTGATACCGGACCGCGTTTTTTCCGCATGCATCTCTTGAATTTCTGGCTGGACCCGCGCTATCTCGGCTGGCTCGCCCACGGTTTTCTCATCACGCTGATCCTGTCGGCGTGCGTGAGCGTGTGCGCGACGCTGCTCGGATTCGGGCTGGCAATAGCCCATATCGCGCAACATCGCACGGTCGCGGCTGCGGCAAGGGTCTATGTACTCGTGTTTCGCAACTCGCCGCTGCTGGTGCAATTGCTGTTCTGGTACTTCGGCGCGGCGACGCTGCTGCCTCAAGCCTGGATGACGTGGCTCAACACGCCGCATGTCTTGAGCGCCGGGCCCTTTGCCGTGCACTGGCCGAGCTTCGAACTGTTCGCCGGCTGGCTGGGCCTGACCTGCTACAGCACAGCCTTTATCGCGGAGGAGTTTCGCGCCGGCATCCGCGGCGTGGGCATCGCGCAATACCAGGCGGGCGCCGCATTGGGCATGACGCGTTATGCGACCTTGCGGCACGTCGTTCTTCCGCAAGCGGTGCGTATCGCCACGCCGCCGCTCGCGGGGCAATACATGAATGTCGTGAAGAACTCGTCGCTGACCATGGCGATCGGCGTGGCCGAACTGTCTTATATGTCGCGTCAGGTGGACACGGAGAGCTTCCGCACCTTCCAGGCCTTCGGGACTGCAACCGTGCTGTATATCGGCACCATCGCGTTGATCGAAACGGCCTTGGTGATCTGGCAACACACTGGCGCACGTGCGTTGCAGCGAGGGCGGGCATGACGGCGCTCGAGTGGCTGCCGACGCTGCGGTATCTGCTGCTCGGCGCGTTCCCCAATGGGCCACTGGGCGGCGCCGCGCTGACGGTCGTGCTATCCGTGGTGTCGGCGTTGCTGTCCGCGGCGGTGGGGCTGGCGGGCGGCGTGGCGCTCTCGTTGACACGCGGTGGCGTGCATCTGCTGCTAGTCGCAATCGTCGCGTTCTTCAGGGCGATTCCGGTATTGATGCTGATCTTCTGGACTTTCTTCCTGATGCCGATCCTGCTGCATATCGACGTGCCGGGACTGGTCGCGGTGGTGTGCGCGCTGTCGCTGATCGGTGGCGCGTACCTGTCGCACGCCGTGCATGCGGGCATCGTGTCGGTCGGCGCGGGTCAGCAACAGGCGGCGCTGTCGCTCGGGCTCACACGCTGGCAGGCGTTGCGTCACGTGGTGCTGCCACAGGCGGTGCGCATCATGATGCCGTCGTTCGTCAATCAGTGGGTGTCGCTGGTCAAGGACACCTCGCTGGCGTATATCGTCGGCGTGCCGGAATTCACGTTCCTCGCCAATCAGGTCAACAGCCGCCTGATGATTTACCCCGCACAGATTTTCGTGTTCGTCGGCATCGTTTATCTGCTGCTGTGCTCCGCGTTGCAATGGATCGCTCACCGCATCCTGCTGCACACACCGTCCGCTCACGCCACTATGCGATCGAATGAGGAACCTGCTACGCCGTTGCCGCTCGGTGGACTCCGCGAATGAAAAAGCCGCAAGGCAGCCGGGCAGGCCGTCACCGCAAATCGGAACGCGTGATAAGCAATTGCCAATTCGATAGTAGGCGTGACGCGCAGGTACTGGTCCAATAGACGATTAGCCCTTCCGTGGCGAGTCGGACCCGTACTGCTGCCAATGGCAACAGGCCGAAACGCCGCAAGCGGACGGGTCTCAACTGTCTGTATGAGCCATCATGTCCAGTCCCACATCCAGCCCTGTCGCGTCGCGACTGCCGGCGCGTCCCGATCCGGCGCGCGTCACGCGGATCGCTGACGACGCACAGGCGCTCGCCGCATCCCGCACCCTCGCCGACGTTTTCGCGTCGGGCGCCGCCGAACGTGACCGCAATCGCGTGCTGCCATGGGCCGAACTGGATCTATGGTCGCAAAGCGGTCTCGGCGCCATCACCGTGCCGCGCGAATATGGCGGTGCGGATGTGTCGTTCGCGACGCTGGCCGAAGTCTTCGTGAACCTCTGCGCGGCCGATCCCGCGTTAGGGCAGATTCCGCAGAACCAGTTCGGCGTGCTGGGCGTGCTGCGCGAAGTCGGCAGCCCGGCGCAGAAAGAGCGTCTGTACGGCGAAGTGCTGGCCGGCCGGCGGCTTGGTAATGCCGGCCCGGAACGTCGCTCGGCGGCGGCCGCGACGGTCCTGCAGGGTTCGACGCGCCTGCGCGCGACGCCCGACGGCTTGCGCCTCGACGGCAAGCGTTTCTATTCGACCGGCGCGTTGTTCGCGCACCGCGTCCCGACGCGCGCGACCGACGACGAAGGACGCGCCGTGCAGGTCTGGGTGCCGCGCGATGCGCCGGGCCTGACGGTAGTGGACGACTGGAGCGCCATCGGCCAGCGCACCACGGCGAGTGGCACCGTCACCTTCGACGCGGTACCCGTCGATCCGCAGGACGTGTTGCCGATCTGGCAACTGGCCGACCGCCCGGGTCTGTCCGGCCCGACGTCGCAACTGATTCAGGCGGCGATCGACCAGGGTATCGCACAGGCCGCCGTTGCCGACGCGCTTGCCTTCGTGCGCGAACGCGCGCGGCCGTGGGTCGATTCCGGCCTTGAGCACGCAACCGACGACCCGTACATCATCGCCGATGTCGGCCGTCTGGAGATCGACCTGCATGCCGCGCATGAAGTGCTGGTGGAAACCGGCCGCACGCTCGACGCGATCGCGACCCGGCCGATCGATGCCGAAGCCAGCGCGCGCGCCTCCGTCGCCGTTGCCGAGGCCAAGGTGTTGACCACACGCATCGCGCTGGAGGCTAGCGAGAAGCTGTTCGAACTGGCCGGCTCCGCGTCGACCCGTGCGCTACACAACCTCGACCGCCATTGGCGCAATGCCCGCACTCATACGCTGCATGACCCGGTGCGCTGGAAGCTGCATCTGCTCGGCAACTATCACCTGAATCAAGTGCTTCCCGCGCGGCATTCGTGGAATTGAAACATGACCATTGACCTTTCTTCCGCGGTTGGCGACAGCGCCGCGCCAGCCGTGCTGCCTCGCGAACTGCGTTCGCTGCCCACTCCCGAGCTGATCGGCGACGACGCGCAGGCGCGGCTCGTCGCGCGCCGTCTGGCCGAGGCATTCGCGTGCGAAGCCGCACTGCGCGATCGCGAACGGCGGCTTCCGTGGGCCGAACTCGACGCCTTCGTGGCGAGCGGCCTGTGGGGCATCACCGTGCCGCGCGAATTCGGCGGCGCGGGTGTGAGCAACGGTACGCTCGCCGAAGTCACCGCAACGATCGCCGCAGCCGACGGCTCGCTCGGCCAGATCCCGCAGAACCATTTCTATGCGCTCGAGGTGCTGCGCGTTGGCGGCAGCCTGGAGCAACAGCGCTTTTTCTACGGACGGGTGCTCGCGGGCGAGCGTTTTGGCAATGCGCTCGCGGAAATCGGCCACAAGGATTTCAAACGACGCACACGGCTCACGCGAGAGGCGGCCGGCTGGTATGTCGACGGCCGGAAGTTCTATTGCACGGGCGCGCTCTACGCACATTGGATCCCCACGCTGGTCGTCGCCGAAGAGCAGGGCCGCGACGTCACTTATCTGGCGTTCGTGCCGCGCGGCACACCGGGCGTCACCGTAACCGACGACTGGGATGGCTTCGGCCAGCGTGTCACCGGCAGCGGGTCGGTGCAGTTCGATCATGTGCACGTCGAGCCCGAATGGGTCGTGCCGTTTCAGGCGTCGTTCGAGCGCGCCACGACGATCGGGCCGCTCGCGCAGATCATTCACGCGGCAATCGATCTCGGTCAGGCGCGCGGCGCCTTCGAAGCCGCGTTGAAATTCGTGCGCGAGCGCTCGCGACCGTGGATCGACGCGAAGGTCGAACGGGCCGCCGACGATCCGCTGACCATTGCGCAGTTCGGCGACCTCTCAGTGCGGTTGCGCGCGGCAGAAGCGTTGCTGCGCCGCGCGGGTCGCTTCGTCGATGCCGCGCAGGCGCAGCCCACCGAGCAGTCGGTCGCGCAGGCGTCGATCGCTGTGGCCGAGGCGCGCGCGCTCACCACGACCGTGTCGCTGGATGCCGGGTCGCGCCTGTTCGAACTCGCCGGCACCGCCGCGACGCTCGACGGTCTCGGCCTCGACCGTTTCTGGCGCAACGCGCGCACTCACACGTTGCACGACCCGGTGCGCTGGAAGTATCACGCCGTGGGCAACTACTACCTCAACGACAAGCTGCCGCCGCGGCATGGAGCCTTGTGATGGCGAAGAAACAGATCCTGCTCAACGCGTTCAACATGAACTGCGTGGGTCATATCAACCACGGCCTGTGGACGCATCCGCGCGACCGTTCGAGCGACTACCGTCTGCTGCCGTATTGGACCAACCTCGCGCGCACGCTGGAGCGCGGACTGTTCGACGGGCTCTTTCTCGCCGACATCGTCGGTGTCTACGATGTTTATCAACGCAACGTGGACGTGACGTTGCGCGAATCGATCCAGTTGCCCGTCAACGATCCCACGCTGCTGGTGTCGGCAATGGCCGCCGTGACCGAGCATCTTGGGTTCGGCGTGACGGTCAATCTCACCTACGAGCAGCCCTATCTTCTCGCGCGCCGGTTTTCGACGCTCGATCATCTGACGCAAGGCCGGGTTGGCTGGAATATCGTCACGGGCTACCTCGACAGCGCGGCGCGCGCCATGGGACTCAGCGAGCAACTGCCGCACGACGAGCGCTACGACCGGGCGGACGAATACCTGGAGATTCTCTACAAGCTGTGGGAAGGCAGTTGGGAGCAGGGCGCGGTGCTGCGCGACAAGGCGGGCCGCGTGTATGCGGACCCGGCGAAGGTTCATCAGGTGCGGCATGCGGGCAAGTACTACAACGTGGCGGGGTATCACCTCGCGGAACCGTCGCCGCAGCGCACGCCAGTGCTGTTCCAGGCCGGCAGTTCCGGGCGCGGCCAGCGGTTCGCCGCGCGTCACGCCGAATGCGTGTTCATTTCGCCGCCGAACCGGCAGGCCGCGCGCGAAACCGTGCGCACGTTGCGCGAGCAACTGGTGCAGGCCGGCCGCCGTCCGGAGGACGTGAAGGTGTTCGTCGGCGCCGCGGTGGTTGCGGGCGCAACCGAGCAGGAGGCCCGCGAGAAATATGCCGACTATCGGCAATATGCGAGCCGCGAAGCCGGGCTTGCGCACTTCGCGGCCAGTACGGGTATCGACTACGCGCAATACGATCTCGACGCGCCGGTGGACTACGCGCCCGGCAACGCGATCGAATCGGCCACGCGAACAGCCAAACAGCACGGCTGGACACGCCGCAAGTTGCTGGAGATGTTCGAGCTAGGCGGCCGCTATCCGGCCATTGTCGGCAGCGCGGCGCAGGTTGCCGACGAACTGCAGGCGTGGATCGAGGAAACGGGCGTCGACGGCTTTAACCTGAGCCGCACGGTGGTGCCCGAAAGCTACGAGGATTTTATCGATCTGGTCGTGCCGGAATTGCAGAATCGCGGCCTGTACAAGACCGCTTATGAAGACGGCGCGCTGCGCCACAAGCTGTTCGGGGAGGGCGACCAGTTGCCGGCCCGGCACGCGGCGGCGAGCTTCCGGCAGCACGCCGCAGAGGCGGTATGAAACCGCACACGGTCCGCCTCGCACAACGTTTGTCACAGGAGCACGCATGAGTCTCGATATTTTCTGGTTTTTGCCGACCTCGGGCGATACACGCTATCTCGGCAAGTCCGATTTTGGCCGGCCGCCGAACAACGAATATATGCGTCAGATCGCGGTCACGGCCGAGAATCTCGGCTATGACGGCTTGCTGATTCCGACCGGCAGCAGTTGTCAGGATCCGTGGGTCACCGCCGCCAGTCTCGTGCCGGTGACGCAGCGCATCAAGCTTCTGGTCGCGTTGCGCACCTCGATCAGCGGCCCGACTGCCGCCGCGCGCCAGGCCGCGACGCTCGACCAGGCGTTGCATGGACGCCTGCTGCTGAACGTGGTGCCGGGCGGCGACGCCACCGAACTCGCCGCCGACGGCGTGTTTCTCCCCCACGACGAGCGCTATGCGGCCGCCGACGAATTCCTCACCGTCTGGCGCGATCTGCTCGCCGGCAAGACGGTGGACTTCAAGGGCAAATACGTTCACGTGGAGCAGGCGCGCAACTTTCATCCGCCGGTGCAGCAGCCGGCGCCGGCGCTGTATTTCGGCGGGTCGTCGCCGGCCGCGCATGAACTCGCGGCCAAGCATGTGGATGCGTATCTGACGTGGGGCGAGCCGCCTGCCGCCGTCGCCGAAAAATTCGCCGATGTGCAGCGGCGTGCCGCCGCCCATGGCCGCAAGCTGCGTCTTGGGGTGCGTCTGCATGTGATCGTGCGTGAGACCAACGAAGAGGCATGGGCCGAAGCCGAGCGCCTCATCAGCAAGCTCGACGACGAAGACATCCGCCGCGCGCAGGAGAACTACGCGCGCATGGATTCGGTCGGGCAACGCCGGATGGCGGAGTTGCATGGCGGACGCCGCGACAAGCTGGAGATCAGCCCCAACTTGTGGGCCGGTGTGGGTTTGGTGCGCGGCGGCGCGGGCACGGCGCTGGTCGGCGATGCAAAGACGGTCGCCGCGCGGTTGCAGGAGTATGTCGACGCGGGCGCGGATAGTTTTGTGCTGTCCGGCTATCCGCATCTCGAGGAGTCGATCCGTTTCGCGGAGCTTGTGTTCCCGTTGTTGCCCGGCAAGAGGCCGGTCACGTTGCGCGATCAGGTGCTGACGGGCGGGGCGTTTGATGTGCGTGCGGGTGAGGGCAGCAGTCGGCCGAAGGCGCAGGCGTAAAGCGGCCAGGCACCGGCTAGCGATAGATCGCTGCGCCGCTCGACAACATGTTTGCGAACATGTCGTCGAGCGCCCAACTCGGCTAACCGGGAGCGACGCCCCTCATGACGCTCCCGGCTGTGCGAGCACCGAACGCCGTTGGATATCCTGAAGCATCGCACTATTGAAGTGCCGTGCTTTCAGCCACGGAGCACGGCCATTCGCCTAGAAGTGCTCGCGATCGAATTCCGGCAGGGCACGCGTTCCTTCAACAGCAACTGAATGCAGCAGTTCTGGCTTCAGATCGAGCAAACGCAGAATCGTGGGCGCAACTTGTGTGGTCAGTACATGTTCGCCGTTCATCTGTCCAGTGTGTTGGGCGTGGGGCACATAGATCACAAGACCGAGATGGCTGTCGTCGGGAGCGTTGCCGCCGTGCTCTTCGTCCTTTGCCGTACTCGAGGTATAGATCACACCCGGGTTCGGTTGGACGACGATGTCAGGCGTGCGTCCATCGGCAGGGTCCCCAAACCGGCCGGTCAATTGCGGGCCGTAGAGAATGTATGCCTGCGGACCGTCTGCGCAAATACCGGGAGCATTGCAACCGAGGTTGCCTTTGAGTGTCTTCACGACGGCAGACAGCTGGCTTTGATCGCGCAACCAGATCAGTCCGACGTCATCGGTCTGGACGAAACCCGTTCCGACCAGACCCGTTCCGTCGTTGAGGTTGCCGCTCTTCGTAGCGTTCTGCCCGAAGTTGCCGTTCGGATCCAGATAGTTGCTTGTTTCAAGCAGTTTCGACAGCGTGTCGCCGTTCTTGATCAGCTTCGAATGATCGGTCGGTGACTGCCCATGCTTGGCCGTGACGATGATCGCCGTCGACGAATAGAGATTACGCTGCTTCAGTTCGGTCACGATGCGACCCAGAGCGTTGTCAAGATAAGCAATCGCATTGCTGACCTGCGGCCCCGGCGTGAAGCTCGCATCCAGATAGCCGCCGCCATTCGCGACCGTTGCCTTCTGTGCAACGCTCAAAGTCTGGAAGTTGGTGCCAAACAGTGTGGGCACATCGGCGCTGGATTGACCTGTGGAGTCTTTGCCGTCGATCTCATTGATCAGCGACTGCACATGCAAATTGTCGAACTTTTCCGTGTGCGTATAGACGTCGGTGTAGTTCGTCTTGGTGGCCGGATCGATCGAGTTGATCTCGGTGCGCGAGAGATCGTCCACGCCCGTGCCTGACGGCCCGTTCAGCCAGTCGTAGCCCCATGCATGTTTGTCTGCCCAGGCGGTGCGCGCGCCTTTCACGTTGCGTTTGACTACTTCGAAGATCGTATTGGTCTTCACATAGTTATGCGGATAGACGGGCGCACAGACACCATTGACCAACGTATGCGGGATAGCCTGCGGATTGAACGCGCCGCCACCGTCGAGATGCGTTAGTGCGCCGCCGTTCTCGCCGTCGATGCCAGTCGTTTCGTCGAATACGACATTCCAGCCTTGCTTGCCGGTGCAATTGCTATCGGACGGCGCGAAGAGCGTGCGGTCGTAGGATACGTCGTAGAAGAGGCCGGCGGATTTGGGCGAGCCCCCGGTGACGAGCGCCGCGAGACCCGGGAACGAATCCGACAGGCCCGGTGTGTGCGCATTGGTGTAGGTCGTACCAGACCTGGCGAGCAGCGCAAGATTCGGGCATGCATTCGAACCGATGCAGCGTGCGACGTCCTGTTCATGCAGACCGTCGAAGCTGATCAGCAACACATGCTTCACTGACTCGTGCTCGTGCTCGTGTTCATGCTGATCGGCCGCCGCCGCGCCCATCGAGTACAGCCCGGCGAGCAGGGCAACGCCCACGCCAAGGCCGATTTGCTTGCGTTTCCCTATGCGCATCGTCTTCATTTCCCGTCCTTTTTTCAGGTTGCCACGAAACATTTGGTAATCCGGGAATGAATGTGCAGGGCAATTGAGTCGTCAGGATGAATGGGCGCTTTCGATTCCATAACCAGCAAGCGGCTAATGGTATGGACTGGAAAAAAACAGCAATCAGCAATTGCCTTAAGGTTTCCTTAAGGATTGAGTGGTGGGTTGAAAAGTTGAGCTGAATCGCTAACGTTGACCGGAACGTTGTCGCGAGTATTTGAACGTCTTGCACGCCTCGAATCCCGTCGTGATCAGACAGTGTTTGGCAATTGTGTCCGAACGGAGGCGAAGGGTTCCTCGTACGTCGAAGGTGGGGCTAACGTGCCGCTGCGTTGGACCCGCCAGGTCTGATAAATCCGCGGACTGACACCGTGAGACCAGCTGCATCAACGTTGTTCGCCAATTTGAGCGTCAACTGCTGTCGCTGCGCAATACGGGCCGCAATGGCGAGTCCGAGCCCGCTGCCCGTCCCCTTGGTATGCTCACCGCGATAGAAGCGGTCGAGCACACGCTCCAACTCTCGCTCGGGAATGCCGGGTCCGGTGTCCACCACGTCGAAGCCGAGGCGCGCCCCTGTGAGGCAGAGTACGACGTCGACCCTGCCACCTTGCGGCGTGTAGCGGATCGCATTGTCGATCAGGTTATTCAGCAGCACGCTCACCCCATGCGGATCAGCCAGCACATCGCACGGATTGTCCTGCGTCACGGGATGCCGGAACTCCAGGCCCAGATCAATCTGCTTCTGTTCCGCCAGCAGGGAGAAATCGCTGACTGCCTGCTCGCCGATTTTCCTCAAGCTGACCGATACGCCTTCGTTTGCCGGATTCGCATCCTCCCTTGCAAGCGTCAAAAGCTGTTGAACGAGGCGGATGATGCGATTGAGCCGTGTGTCGATCCGCTCGATCGTCTGGCCATCGTCTTTCAAGGTGCCGTTGTTCGACGCTGCCTGCAACTGCAGTTTCAGCGCGGCAAGCGGCGAGCGCAGTTCGTGCGCGGCATCCGCAATGAAAGTGCGCTGCGCCTGTGAGGCGGCGTTCAGACGCTGCAGCAGGTCGTTCAATGCATCGACGAGCGGCCGGATTTCGACCGGCACCTGGCCGTCAAGACGCAATGGTTCCAGCGAATCGAGCGAACGCGTTGCCAGCGAGCGCGATAATCCGCCAATCGGCGCGAGACCTCTCGCCACGACGAACAACACCAGTACGATGGTCACAGGCATGAGCAGGCCGAGCGGCCACAAGGTATGGAGCGCGAGGTGGAGCGCCAGCGCTTCTCGTACGGAGACGGGTTGCGCAACCTGGATAAAGCGGTCCGGCTGCTGCAAGCCCAGGACGCGCCAGTGAGCCTCACCCCGTTCGATGGTGCGAATACCCGCAGGCAGCCGCGCCAGAACCGGCGACAAGCGGGAGTGGTAGACGAGCGAGCCCCCTTTGTCCCATATCTCGATCAGAATCCGGTCGTCCGAAATACCTTCGAACTCCGAGCCTTGCCGCTCGACTGTCTCCGCCGTTTCGAGATTCGATGGCAAGGACAGGGCAACGGTACGCAGTTCGTAGTCGAACAGTTCATTGGCTTCTTCGCGGGCCGTATGAAAGATCCCGAATGCCGCAATTCCGGAGGCGGCGGCGAGGCCGCAGATCAGCCAGCCGAGTAGCCAGCGGCGAATCGACGTCATTCATGCCTCTTCAATCGATAGCCAACACCACGCACCGTCACGATCTGTTCTGCGCCGATCTTGCGCCGCAGGCTGTGCACGTGCACTTCGATTGTGTTGCTTCCCACTTCATCGCCCCATCCATACAGTTTGTCTTCGAGTTCGGACCGGGTGAAGACGCGCGCGGGCTCTTCGATCAGCGCCTGCAGCAGCGCGAACTCCCGCGGCACGAGCGCTACCGGTGCGCTGTTCTTCCTCACTTCATGAGCGGCGGGGTCGAGCGTTAGCTCACCATGGGAATAGATCGGCTGTTTCTGGCCGGTTCGTCGTCGCAGCAACGCCCGCGCTCTTGCTGCCAGTTCATCCAGATCGAAGGGCTTGATGAGGTAGTCGTCGGCTCCGGCGTCGAGGCCGCGAATGCGCTCGTTCACGGAGTCGCGTGCTGTCAGGATGATGACGGGCGCCTGACCACCTTGTTTGCGGTAGCTATTGAGCAGGTCGATGCCGTCTTTTTTAGGCAGGCCGAGATCCAGCAGGACAAGGTCGTACACGCCGTTGCCAAGCGACAACTCGGCCGCCCGGCCGTCTTGTGCCCAGTCGATTGCATATCCTTCGCGCCCCATTGATTCGAGCACGGTTTCCGCAATCATTTCATCGTCTTCTACCAGAAGCAGACGCATCGGCGCTCCTTGCGTTGTTCACCATCCGACATTGTCGCGCATCCGGAATTAACGTTTCCTTAAGCAATTGTTAAGCGTTTGGTCAATATTATCTGCCTTTCGTGAGCAAGCGGATCGAAGCCCTCATGCACGCCGTCGCATTCTTGGGCAAACGAAAGCGCTGCGGAACGGCGCGATGCGCCGGTCGACAGACGACGCATGGACAGTCTAGTGGTGAGTGAAAAGCCCGGTATCCGCGCCAGACGACGCAACATGAGCGGGCGGCGTCCGAGATTCTGACGATCCGCCCGTTTGCGTGCCGTAACCAGTCGCACCGGCTGTTTGGCGCGGGCTCGCATATTGCTGAGAAGCCGGATAACCCATTTTGGATTGATGCAGGGTGTGGTCTCGCTCGGCTTCGACTGTTTGCGCTCGCACCTCGGCGCGCGTGAGTGGACCATTGGTCGCCTGCGCGAAGCTGGCGACAGGCAGCGAAGCGGTGATGGCAAGGATGCAGATGGAGAGGATGCGTTTCATAGTGCGTTTTCCTTGGGAATCTGAATGAATATTCCTGACCTTCGCGCTTCGACTCCTGCGCGCCGATCTGGAGCATCACGTCGAGGGCCCTTGTGACGTGCATCATCAGAGTACGTGTTGAACCTTAGGTGACGCTTATCCGGCTTCCGTGTGGATTGAATACGCGCGAACGGCCTGGTTAAGCGGGTGTTAACCTGACTGATGCAATCTGTCTGCCACGTCTTCGGCGCCGCTGGCGCGAGGCGCAGGCGCTTGCGGGCGCAACGATCCATTGAAGTGCAAAGAAAGAGGAATGAACATGAAAGGAAGCACTGCGAGCTTTGCCAGCCAGGCTGTCAGCAAGGTTCCCGAGGTAACGATCGGATTCTGGGCGATCAAGGTGGCCGCGACGACGCTGGGGGAAACCGGCGGAGATTGGGTATCCATGTCGCTGAATCTTGGTTATCTGGTCGGCTCTTCGATCTTCCTCGTGTTATTCGTCGCCCTCGTTTCAGCCCAGGTCAAGGCAAGAGATTTCCATCGCTTCCTGTACTGGGCGACGATTGTCGCCACGACCACGTTGGGTACGACAATGGCGGACTTCGCCGATAGATCGCTAGGCATCGGATATCCCGGCGGCACTACGCTAGTCGTTGCGCTATTGATCGGCAGTCTGGCCATATGGTATCGGTCGGAGGGGACGGTCTCGGTCGAGAGCATCGTCACCGCCAGGGCTGAATGGTTTTACTGGATTACGATCCTGTTTTCACAAACGCTCGGCACGGCGCTCGGGGACTGGGTAGCGGGTGAAGACCGCGGCGGGCTCGGTATCGGATACGAATATGGCGCAATGCTCTTTGGAGCCGGCCTGATTGTCGTGGCCGCACTTTACTTCTGGACGCGTGTATCGCGCACGGCGCTGTTCTGGTCAGCGTTTATTCTGACCCGGCCACTCGGCGCGACGTTGGGGGACTTCCTCGATAAACCGGTGGCGCAGGGCGGACTGCAAGTGAGTCGGCTGTATGCGTCCGGCATCCTGCTTACTTTCATGGTGGCGTGTATCGTGCTGATCCCGCAGCGGCCAACCAGGAGGGAGCCGGCAGCCTGATCATGCGCGCTATCGGATGGCATGGAAATCCATGCAGTTCCATCAGGACGTAGTGAAGGCAACTCATTCCGAATGCACAGACAGCCGGCCCGTCCGGCTTCTTTGAACGCCATTGTTCATTCCGTCCGGTGAGATTGGGCGAATGAGTTTCGCTGCTAGAAGCGGTAAAGGACCGACGCCATCCCGTTGAGGTCGAGCCGGCGCTCGGTGATCGGACTGCCGGCGGCGTAACGCTCGAGGCGTCCCACAACGGCCGCAACGTTCGCCGACCAGTGCGGACTGATCTTGTACGTGGCATTCACGTTGAAGTGAGCATCGCGCAAACCGGAACCGGTATCGTAGTGCGGTAGTCCCGATGCCGCGCTTTCCTGCTGCGTGACGCCGAACATCGTTTGGGTATAGGTCGCGTTGGCCCACGTGAGGCCCGGACCCATTGAAATGAGCCAGTTGCCGATCGGCGCCGATACGAACAGATCGGCCATCGCCGTCAGACCTTGCCCCGTTCCCGCGATGTCCTGGTAGGCCGCCACCGCGCCGGTGAACGCCCACCACGTGTAATCGCCGAAGATCCGCAGCTTCGGTCCATAGTGCACATCGGGTAAGCCTTTGAGCCGCGCATCGTCGGACGATGATCTCGACTGGAAGTCGAAACTCACCGACATGCCGAGGTGATAGTTCTCCGCGTGCATCACGTTGACGCCGAGCACATCCGGACCCTGCGAGAAAAAGCGGTCCTTCCATGAAATGTCCTGCACGGGGAAGGGAAGCACTTGCAACTGTGAGGAGCCGGGGAACTTCGGGAACACATACATGCCCGGCCCGACCGAGATTTTCCAGTCGCTGTCCGCCTGCGGTTCATCGGCGTGCGCGATACCCGTCGTACAACACGCGCTTACCGCTGCGAGCGCCAGGCAGCGGCGTCGGAAAGATGCGATATGGAGCTTCATGCTTTCCTCGCCACGGCGGCCAACTGTCTCAGGCGTCGAGCGAGCGCCCGTGATACGACAGGCGTCGGATTGTTGCAGGACGCCGACGTTGCGGCGCTTTCGCGCATGAATAGCGCGCATTCCCGCGCGACTACCTCGCGCTCGTTGTCAGAGGTGATCATATGGTACGAGTCGTCGAGCCAGATGGTGCGAAGAAACGACGCGCCGACGTTCGCCACGACATACTGCGCATTGTGTGGACTGGACGTCTCGTCGTCGATCGCATGAATGATGAGGCAGTCGGTGCTGATGCTCTTCAGCTTCTCGCGTACCCAGTTCGCAAGCCGGCTCGCTTCGTGAAGCGCGGGCATCGCAATGGATGCGGGTCCCACTTCGCTGATTTCACCTCTTTGCATCACGCGCGCAATTTTCGAGCGCAACGCCTCGTTGCGCAGACCGTAGGGTTCGTGCTCGCGATAGCGATAGCGCGAGCGCAAAGGCGTGTAGTAGACGTAGTCGAGTAGAAATCGATACCAGGGAATCGCCCAGCCGTCGTAACTGAGTGTGATCGACAACAGCAGCAACGCGCGCGCGGTCGGGCGCTGTTGAGTGACGGCGGCGGCCAGCGTCGCGCCCATGGAAAGTCCGCATACCGAAACGTGCCGGTATCGCGCGGCAAGCGCGTCGAATTCGGCGACGGCTGCGCTGATCCACTGTTCCATCGGCGCATGTCCCGCTCCGGCACTGTAGCCATGAAGCTCCGGCGTGTGAGTCACGAAGCCTTCTTCGGCAAGCGCGCGCGCAAGGAAGCGCAATTCCGCGGGAGAACTCGACAGGCCGTGTAAAAGCAGGACAGCGTGATCGTTGCCCTGAGCGGAGGGAAATGGAGAGGGCTTCATGGTCAGTCTTCCGCCCGAAGGATCAGAAACTCGCCGGACGGCGTAATGAAGCGTTCGCACATACATTCGACCGCGCGCCAACCGTGTCCTCTCGATAGAAAACGCATGCGGTGATGGCCCGGCATCAGGCGGTCGTTCACACGCGCGAGATCATCCCGATGCACTTCCGAATGCCGGGTGCCGTAGGCGATGCCCGTACGAAACGATTCGTCGTCGATGACGCCGTCGGCCGTGGAAGTCGCCGCTGCCGCAACAAAACTGCTAGGCGGCGCGCTCGTTGCCGGATCGACTGCCTTGATGAGAATAAGTGATCGGTTGTGCTGGGCGATGTGATGCAGCATGCGATGCATTTCATCCGTGGCGCGACGCGCCAGCAGGCGTTCGTTATCGCCGCGCAGCAGCATTTCATAGCGCGACTGCGCGACAGACGCCAGAAGTTCGGCGCGATACTGCGCGCGCTTCAAACGCTCGACCAGCGTGATCACAACAATCGTGATCAGCGGATACGACACCAGCAGGCGGATATCCGACGCGTCGATGACGTCCAGGCGTCCGTACGGCGGGACGAAAAGGTAATCCGCGAGACAGAGTCCCGCCAGCATCACGCTGAATGCGGGCGCGAGACCACAATAGTATTCCACGAGCACGGCGGCGATGAGAAAGGCGGTGCCCGGCATGATCGGACCAAGCAGCGGGTGCAGTACAGATCGGATGGCAGCGGCGGTAAAAAGTGCCGTAGCTGCAATAATCCACCGTCTGCGGCCTCGCGGCGCCCAGCGGCGAGAGTTTTTGACTTTCATTTTGTTATATACGGCGAGGTGACATTGACCCATGAAACAGTGATTGTGCCAGACACTTTTGTGACATATCCGGCGATATCAGGCAAAGTTTGGACTGGGCCGTGTTTTCCCGAATGCAATGGCAGCAAACTGACCAATGGAAATTAGCGCATCGATCCGGCGTTTGTCCTTATATCGGCCCCGAAACTAGTAAAGCCGCTTCGCACGAGACAAAGCATGCGCGTGCTTACCTATGCCCTATGGATCGCTGTCGCCGCCTATCTGGGCGCGGCGCTGGCGCTGTATCTGATGCAGGACCGCATGCTGCTTCCATCCACGCCGGACGCGGCGGATCTTCGCACGGTCGTGAAGGCGGGTAACCACATTGACGCGTGGAAAGCGCAAGGCGCGTACGCGGGTTACGTCGTCAGGCCGACGGAGCACGAACCGCGCGGTACGTTCATCGTCTATCACGGCAACGAGGAGTCGGCGGAGACCAAGCTGCCGCTCGCTAATGTATTCGTACGCGCCGGGTTTCGGGTCGTCATTGTCGAGTATCCGGGGCACGGCAAGCGGGGAGGTGAGCGCACCATGCAAGCGGCGACGGTTGCTTCCCGTGAAGCTTTGGCATCCGTGCTCTCGCAATGGCGCGGTCCAGTCTATCTAGTGGGCGAGTCGCTCGGCGCGGGCATGGCATCGCAAGTGGTCAAGGGCAACGAGTCGGCGATCGCGGGCGTCGTGCTGGTGACGCCGTGGGACTCGCTCGCCGATGTGGCCGCTGAAAAGTATCCGGCTTTCCCGGTGCGGTGGCTGCTGCACGACCGCTTTGATTCGATCGCCGCCGTATCGCGTTATGAGGGGCCGCTGGTCATCATCGGGGCGCAGCGAGACGAGTTGATTCCGGTCGCGCATGCACGACGTTTCGCGAGCGAGCACGAACATGCCCGGCTCATGCTGTTGCCCAACGCCGATCACGACGACTGGTTCGGCGCCATGACGCCGCAGGACTGGGGGCGGGTTCTGCAATGGCTTAAGGCCGCATGAAGCGAAGCCTGAACGCAAGGGCTGGGTCTTCGCGTTGATGAGGCCTGTTGTGCCGCACATGCGCAGCGGTTTAACTGGCCGAATCCGAGAGGAAGGTCACCCGCCCTCTGGCGAGACCACGGAGTCGACACCGCACTGCTCGGGTGTCGACTACCGCGCCGCATTTCAGCCCAGCATCTTTATGACTGCCTTTGCGCTCGCCTCCGATGAGCCAGGGTTCTGCCCCGTCACCAACTGTCCGTCGACCACCACGTGGCTCGCCCAATCCGGTCCTTTACTGTAATGCGCGCCAAGCTTTTGCAGTTCCGACTCGACAAGAAACGGAACCACATCGACAAGCCCGACTGCAGCCTCCTCTGAATTGGAAAAGCCGGTGACCTTTTTCCCGTTCACGAGCGCCTTTCCGTCGGTGCCCTTCACGTGCCGAAGGACGCCAGGCGCATGGCAGACAAACGCAACCGGTTTTCCAGCTGTTTGAAATGCTTCAATCAACGATATCGATTTCGAGTCCTCGGCAAGATCCCACAGCGGGCCGTGGCCGCCGGGATAAAAGACCGCGTCGTATTCCGCTTCATCAGCCTCCGACAGCGGATGCGTATGAGCGAGCAGTGCCTGCGCCTCCTTGTCAGCGCGAAAGCGTTTCGTTGACTCGGTTTGCGCGTCTGGTTCGTCACTTTTTGGATCAAGCGGCGGTTGGCCTCCCTTGACCGAAGCTAAAGTAATTTCTGCTCCCGCGTCCTTGAATACATAAAAGGGTGAGGCAAATTCTTCGAGCCAGAATCCGGTCTTCTTTCCTGTGTTACCGAGTTGATCGTGGGACGTCAAAATCATCAGGATTTTCATCACAACCTCCAATGTTGAACAGCTGAATTGTCAGCGGGACGTGCTTCACTCGGACCACGGTTGTGGGCAAAGGTTGCGAGGTCGCAGAAATCGGCCTTCGAATACGAGCAAGGCGGTATTAGGCGAAATTCGCAAGGCTGGTTTGATGAAACCGACGGATACCCCCACCCCCTATGTTAAACTCAAGTCTATTTTTCGCCCTGAAGGGGTGTCTGGGGAGCCGCAATGAGTCATACGGTCCATGAAAAACAGAAACTTCTCAACCGGGTTCGCCGTATCAAGGGGCAGGTTGAAGCCATTGAGCGGGCACTCGAGGAAGAGCATGGCTGCTCCGATGTTCTGCAGCGAATTACGAGTTGTCGCGGAGCGATGAATGGCCTGCTTGCCGTCGTACTGGAGGACCATATCCGCAATCATCTCGTCGATGCAGAAAGCGCGGATGAGCCTGATGTCAGCGCGACCGAACAGCTCATCGAAGTTGTTCACAGCTATTTCAAGTAGAGTCAAAAATGAGTGATTTCAACGATGCCGCGTTCGGTGCGGGGCATGACCACATCTTTCTGGGTTCAGCCCATGAGCAGAACGAACGCAGGACCTGGGCGGTGATTGCGCTGTGCTCGGCCATGATGGTCGCGGAAATCGTCGGTGGCAGTTTGTTCGGGTCGCTTGCGCTCGTCGCCGATGGCCTCCACATGTCGACGCACGCGGGTGCGATGCTGATTGCCGCACTGGCTTATACGTACGCGCGCAAACATGCCACGGATTCCCGCTTCGTATTCGGTACCGGCAAGTTGGGCGACCTGGCGGGATTTACTAGTGCCATCGTGCTGGCAATGATTGCCTTGCTGATTGGCTACGAGGCAGTGTCACGCTTCCTTTCGCCGGTGCCCATCCATTTCGGTGAGGCTATTCCTATCGCGGTCGTCGGCCTGCTGGTCAACCTCGCGAGTGTCTGGCTTCTTGGCGGCGACCATCACGGTCATAGCCATGCTCACAGCCACGGGCACGGTCATGAGCATGGCCACGACGACCATGCGCACGAAGACGACGCACAGAAGGTCTTCACCGCGTCCGGCGTGTTTGACGTGTCTATCTTCGAAGACGGTGTGCCTCCAGTCTTTCGGGTTGCGCCTGCCACTGCGGGTTCGCAGCTGGAAGCGGCCGGGGGAACCATTACAACCGTACGACCTGACGGATCGCGACAGGTGTTTGATTTAGTAGAGCGGGGTGGGTATCTGGAGTCGAAAGACCCCATTCCGGAGCCGCACGCATTTAAAGCTGTGGTGCGGATGGCGGGCGGCGAGTACGAGGTCGAATTCGAAGAACATGTGCATCACGACGAGGTGGATCATGCGGCCATTCGGGACCACAACATGCGGTCTGCCTACATCCACGTGATAGCAGATGCAGCGGTCTCGGTGCTGGCCATTGTCGGCCTCCTGCTGGCGCGCGCATTCGGATGGCTTTGGATGGACCCGCTCGCCGGTGTCATTGGAGCACTGGTGATTGCGAACTGGTCCTACGGACTGATGCGTGACACAGGCGCGATTCTGCTCGACATCAACCCCGACCGACGGATGGCGGACAGCGTCCGTCAGGTGATTGAAGACTCGGGTGACAAGGTCATTGACCTGCACGTGTGGCGACTCGGCCCCGGCCATATGAGCGCTGTGGTGTCCGTTGCGACCAATGAACTGCATCGCGATTCGCGCTTCTATCACGCGGTCCTCAAGCGTTTCAAGGGCCTCTCGCATGTCACGGTTGAAGTACAACCTGCACAAGCGGCTGCCTGAACAATGGTAGTCAAGTTTGGTGCCATAGCCTGAGGCGCTGGTCGCTACAGCGTCGGTTTTTCGATGAAACCCCGAGCCGACCAGTCGACGGGAAATGCTACAAGTGCTTACAAATCTTGCCGGCATTACGTCCACCAATTTGCCGGCTCCCGCGTTCTTGCTGACATACGTCAACGGAGCGCACTATGAACACCAATCTGACTTCCAATCCGCCGCAACGCAGTCGTATCCACCCCCTGGTTGCGGGTGCGGCTGTAGCCGTCATCCTGGCCAGTGCCACGGGCATCGCTGCCATGACCGGCATTCTGCCAACGTCACGGGCAACGACCGCGCCTTCGACGGCGGCAGCACCTGTGGCCGCGCAAATTGCCAGCGCCCCGGCGACGTCGCCGCAACCGGTCGCGGAGCAGCGCGTCACGCATGAGCAGACGCCAGCGCAACCAGGCGTCCATCATCATCGTAGCGCGGCGCCCGAGCAGGCTCCGAGATATGGGAACAACGATGCCTATCAAAACTCGGCACAGCCCGCAGCGAGGCCGGTCGCCGTCGACCCGAATGCCGGCGAAGTTGTGGCCATTAACACAGTTCAGGAACCCGAATCAACGACGGGTCTTGGCGCCGTAGGCGGAGCTGTCGCCGGCGGTCTGTTGGGAAACCAGGTTGGAGGAGGGCGCGGTCGCGTGCTGGCAACGATTGCAGGAGCGGTTGGCGGCGGATTGGCGGGCAACGGCATCGAGCATGCGGTGCGCAAGGCGACGAGCTACCAGGTGCAGGTAAGAATGCAGGACGGCAGCTACCGGAATTTCAATTACTCGACGCAGCCCTCGGTCCAGGTGGGTGAGCGCGTCCATGTCTCAGGAGACTCGCTAAGCGTGTCGTAATCATGGTTGTACCCGGCAGTTTTCGCAGCGGGTTACTGCCGGTTACAGAACTGACACTTCGGACGCACCTGCGTCCGCGCGCCTCTCTAAAATCCGCGTTGTTCGCCATTGCCTGGTATTCGCCAGAAGCCGGCGATACAGGAGATATCCATGAAACGCGTTACCCTTTTTCTGGCGGCGGGACTCTGCGCCGCGTGCGCATCCAGCGCGGCTCTCGCACATGCGGATATCGGCGTGTTTCTCGGTGTGCCGGGTCCCGTCTATGCCGCACCTCCCCCGGTCGTCTATGAGGCTCCGCCGCCAGTGGTCTATGAAGCACCGCCGCCAGTGGTCTACGCGCCGGCACCGGTCTATGGCTATGGATACCGCTATGAAGGGGGTTACGGCGACGAACGCAGGTGGCATGATCACGGCCGCCACCGCGGATGGGAGCACCATCACCGCGGCGACGATGACGATTGATCTGGCGGTGGCTACGCGCACGATGCGCAACTGAACGCTCGCGAAAATAGTGCGAAGCGCGTCACCTTGAAGGGTCATCCTTTGGACGTGACATCAACCGCCTTCGAACCACTCCAGATGGCGAGAAAGTGCTGCCTTTAAAGGCGGTTGGCAAGTCGGGACTCAGTCGGTTCCATGATCAGATGCCCTGTGCCGTCGTCATATCGATAAGCGAAGGCGGTTGCTGCCAAGCCGGCGCCGCTGCCGCAGTCGCGGTGAATCATAATTCCACCACCTTGGTCGAGCAAAACGCCGGATTTTCCCACGTAAGGTCACTGTATGACCTGGCGTTGCCGAGGTTGGCCGGATATCCACGCGGATTCGCAACGACCCGCGACGCACCGTGGTGGTAATCGAACGAATCGTGCACGTGGCCGTGAATCCATAAATTCGCCTGGCCAAGCAGGTTGCGTAGATCGCTGAGAAAGCCAGGATTGATTGGGTGATCCAGAAAGCGCGGGTGAATCGAATCGGGTGACACGCCGTGATGAGTCACCACGACTGTCTTTCCTGGAAACGGGATGCTCAATTGGCGCGTCAGCCAGTCGACCGCGCCTTTGTGTTCGATAAAAGCGTGTTCCGGGCTGAAGCGTTCGGTATCAGTAAGCCAGATCGCCGAATGGTCCGACATGTGGGCGCGTGCGTAATCCATACTCGAATCACGCGTGCTGTAGAGCTCGTAGTCGGTCCACAGGCAGGCTCCGAGAAACCGTACGCCGCCGATAACGACAGATTGACGCTCAAGATATCTGACCTGTGTGCCAGCCGACCTGACTCGAAGCGCCTCTACGACCGAAGCATAAGGTAATCCAAATGCTTCATGATTCCCCGAAACATAGACAACCGGCACCGGCCAGTGCTCAAAGTAGTCGACAGCGTGCGTGCCACAATGAACATCGCCAGCAAGGACAAGAACATCCGCGTCGGTTGCGACTTGAAGCGGTAAGTCATTGAAGCCTCTGTTTTTTTCGAGGACGTCCAGATGGAGGTCCGATGCAATCTGTACACGCATTTAATTCAGAGAAAGCATTTTGTCCGCGGCTCATCGATCGACACGTAAAACATTTCCGGAACAGTCATTCAGAATGCCGCTACGCAGATGGATTCAGCGCCGTTGACGATTGATGGTGGTCGAACGGAGATATCCCTCCCCGCAACAAGCCGGGCCGCTTCGAGCGAAAACTCCGATTACCTATGGACGAAAGGTATCTCTCGCCACGCCAGCGAGCTTAATGTGAAGAATGACTAGCGGCCGTTGCGGGCATGTCAGCGAAATCAATGCTCGATGTGAGGACGTGCCTGTGAAGGTCACATCATTACGCACAAGGCCAACACGAAACGCTCTTCGCGCCATACGCTTGATCACCAGGAGCGCGCCCAGTATCAGGGCGACTGCCGACAGCCGAAACAAGGATGTCACGAATAGCTCTTCAGGGGCATGCGCCACGAGTCGCGCCACCAGTCGGACCGCGAAAATTTAGATACCGGTTTCATCGAGATGAATCGAATTGCGCTGAATCTAGCATATCGACCTGAAGGAAAACTTAAGCACCCGAAAAATGAAGAATGGATCGCGCCGGGCTATTATCCGATTGACTTTTCGATTCCCGAATATTTCTTTCAATAGATATCAAGTAAAAAATCATGGCGCCGTTATCTGCATCGAGCACGAATGGTCGTGCTCACATTCGTCCTCAGGTGAACCATGACAATTTCCTCCATCGCGAATCCTCAGATCAGCGCGCAATATCCGACGCCGCAAAAGGCAGTCAAGGGTGGTGAAGCTGGTGAAGTCGGACCCGACCTCGACGGCGACGCTGATGACGGGGGCCGGAAGGCTAGCCCGGCGGTTGCAGCACCATCGGGCGCCGCGCCGAGTGTCAACTCCAGCGGTCAGACGGTAGGCACCCTCATCAACATAAAGGCCTGACGGCGTCAGCGCGGTCGACATGGGCGGCGCGGGGGCATGATCGACCAGTGGGCGCCTGCGATGAATGGCGCACGACTTGGCGAGGCCATCAGGAGCGTCGACCTGCCTGCCCGTGTCATGCCAATGCAAAAATTTACGACTCGTTAACGCGACTGAGGAAAGCGGCGAGGTGATCAGCGACATGGTTGCCGTTCACATTCCGATGAAGAACTCTCCGTCTTCACGAAACAGTTGGTCGAACTGTGCGCTGCATCCCGACCATCCTGAGATAGCGATCATTCTTCTCACAAATAATATATAGTTTGATATATTATCAATGTGCAAATTATAGGACGGTGAGATGCGGAAGAAGTCCGCCCCAATCGATCTGTCGGTAATGCAGGCATCGGCGGAGAAAGCGTGTGGTCTCCTGAAGGTGCTGGCCAATCCCGACAGGTTGCTGTTGATGTGCCAGTTGTCCCAAGGCGAGTTGTGCGTGAGTGACCTGGAAGAGCAGCTAGGCATACGTCAGCCCACACTCTCACAACAACTTGGGGTGCTTCGGGATAACGAGCTCGTTGAGACGCGGCGGGAGGGAAAGAGCATCTTTTATTCCATCGCGAGCAAGGAAGCGATTGCGGTCATGACCGTGCTGTACGACCAGTTTTGCGCCCAATGAAGGTGAGGAGAGGTCATGTCGATTGATATCGCGAGTTTTACGCCGGGCCTGTCATTGACTGGCGGTCTGGTGATCGGCGCCGCGGCTGCCGTGCTTGTTTTATTCAACGGACGTATAGCTGGCATCAGCGGCATCCTCGGTGGGCTGCTTGGCGCGCCACACAAAGATGCCGGCTGGCGGGTCGCTTTTCTTACCGGGTTGATTGGAGCACCGGTGCTGGCAAGCCTGCTTGGAAACCCGGTAGCGCCTGATATCCAGGCCGGGTGGACCGAAATACTCATTGCGGGTTTTCTCGTCGGCATAGGCACGCGTTACGCGAGCGGTTGCACGAGCGGCCATGGTGTCTGCGGCATCTCGCGCGGCTCTATCCGTTCGCTGGTCGCGACGGCAACATTCATGGCAAGCGGTTTTATGACCGTGTTCGTGACAAGGCATCTGCTTGGAGGTTGAAATGGGTTTGCTCGCTGCTTTAATTTCCGGCCTTCTGTTTGGAGTCGGCCTGATGGTGTCCGGCATGGCTAATCCGGCGAAGGTGCTGGGATTTCTCGATATTGCGGGACGATGGGATCCCTCTCTTGCATTCGTGATGGCCGGCGCGATAGCCATCGGCTCTATCGCGTTCCTGTTTGCAAAAGGCCGCAAGAAATCCCTGCTGGGGCTGCCCATGCAGATTCCGGCCAATACCAACGTGACGTTGAGACTTGTGCTGGGAAGTGCGGTATTCGGCATCGGCTGGGGGCTCGCGGGATTTTGCCCGGGACCCGCGCTGGTCGCACTGGGCGCTGGCTTTCCGAAAGCATGGGGTTTTGTGGCCGCAATGCTTGGTGGCATGGCCGTGTTCGAGTTCGTCGAACGCGCGAAATTGAGTCGGCAGCAGGGCTGACACGCTGCGCACGGATTGGTGAGCCGTTCGCGCAATTCCCGCGCTTATAGGGGCAGAGGAATGGACCGCATGGCTGCAGTCAGTATGCTACCGGGAGCTGTTGTCGGCCTGATTCTGGCGCTGACGGATGCTGGCGACGCTATCGTGGCAGTACCCATGCTGCTCTTTGTTCTTGACATGATTGTGGCCGGCACGAGAGGGGATTGGGTGTAATCGGCTATCACTGTCTACTACGCAGGAATCTCATTCAATGAAACCGGGCACATTATTTACTACGCTTATCGTGATGGCAGGCCTGGGCGCGGCGGTTGAATCGTTCGCGGCGGACGCTGAACGTCAGGCCGAGGTCGCGCAGCGAGGTGCGGAGGTCATGCCGTTCAGCCTCAAGGCCACAACTCACATCTTCACCAAATCGGACGTTGGGCGAGCCAGCAGGTAATTGCGAAAAACCAGTCTGATAGCCGCCAAATTCGGCTGATTCGCAAGCATCTGCGTGAAATACAGACGCAGTTTCAGCGTGGCGACTTTTCGGCGCCCGCCCGGACCCACGGAGCTGACATGCCCGGGTTGGCGCAACTCAGGGCGGCAAAGCCAGGCCAGATATCCATTGCGTACAAGGACATTAGAGGTGGAGGCGAGCTCACCTATCGCAGCGATGACCCGAATCTGGTGTCGTCACTTCACACATGGTTCGACGCGCAGCTGTCGGACCACGGTGCTGATGCGATGGATGGGCATATGCATCATCATGCGGACATGGCGCCGCAGTAAGTCCCACGTTACGACGCTTTGTCGGGGAACTGAATTGCGCAACGGAAACCGGCAGAAATCCGGCTACGTTGATAGTCAGGGCGAAAGCTCCTCAAAGGCTCTCAACGCATGGGTGGCATACATCATTGATGGGCCGCCTCCCATATAGACCGCAGTGCCGAGCACGTCTTCCAGCTCGGCCCTTGTCGTGCCCAGCTTCACCAGCGTCTGGACGTGAAAGCCGATGCAGTCGTCACAACGACAGGCAATCGCAATCCCTAACGCGACCAGCTCCCGCGTCTTTCGGTTCAGTGCCCCGTCTTTTGT
>NZ_JARESR010000021.1:0-140356 GCF_046028015.1 Paraburkholderia sp. RL17-383-BIF-A
ACCAGTTGCGGCACGGCATCGAACAGATCGGCTTCCAGGCCGTAATCGGCAATGCTGAAGATCGGCGCCTCCGGATCCTTGTTGATCGCGACAATGACCTTCGAATCTTTCATGCCCGCCAGATGCTGAATCGCCCCCGAGATTCCGCACGCCACATACAGTTGCGGCGCAACGATCTTGCCGGTCTGGCCCACTTGCCAGTCGTTCGGCGCAAATCCCGCGTCCACCGCCGCGCGGCTCGCCCCCAGCGCGGCACCGAGCTTGTCGGCGAGCGGTGTGAGGACTTCGTTGAATCGATCGCTGCTGCCAAGCGCACGCCCGCCGCTCACGACGATCTGTGCACCGGCAAGTTCGGGCCGGTCACTTTTCGCGACCACGCGTTCGACGAAGGTGGACAAACCACTGTCCGCAACCGCGTCGACCGTTTCAATGTGCGCCGCGCCGCTTTCGACCGGCACGGCATCGAATCCCGTCACGCGCACGGTCAGCACCTTCACCGGGTCGCTGCTTTGCACCGTCACCAGCGCATTGCCCGCGTAGATGGGACGCTGGAACGTGTCCGGACTCACCACCCGAACGATATCCGAGACCTGCGCCACGTCGAGCAGCGCCGCGACGCGCGGCGCGACGTTCTTGCCAGCGCTAGTGGACGGAAACAGGATATGGCCGTAACCCTCGGCGAGCGCGACAACCTGGGCCGCGATATTTTCGGCGAGACCGTCGCCGAGATGCGGCGCATCTGCGTGGAGCACGCGCGTCACGCCTGTGATCGCAGCGGCGGCTTTTGCCGCACCGGTTGCTTCATGCCCGGCTACGAGCACATGAACCTCGGCGCCGCATTGCAGGGCGGCCGCAACCGTGTTCAGCGTGGCGGTCCTGATCGAAACCTGGTCGTGTTCAGCCACGACCAGCACTTGATTGGATGCAGTCATGTCGATTCCCTCAGATGACTTTCGCTTCGTTCTTGAGCTTCGCGACCAGCGCCGCGACATCGGGCACCTTCACGCCCGCACTGCGCGCGGCCGGCTCCGTCGTGCTGAGCGCCTTCAGACGCGGCGCGACATCCACGCCGAGTTGTTCCGGCGTGACGACATCGAGCGGCTTTTTCTTCGCCTTCATGATGTTGGGCAGCGTCGCATAGCGCGGTTCGTTCAGGCGCAAGTCGCTCGTAACCACCGCCGGCAGCTTGAGCCGCAACGTCTCGAGCCCCCCATCGATTTCGCGCGTCACCGTCGCGCAATCGTTCGACACCTCCACCCGGCTTGCAAATGTAGCCTGCGGAAAACCAGCGAGCGCCGCCAGCATCTGCCCGGTCTGGTTGCAGTCGTTATCGATCGCCTGTTTGCCGAGGATCACCAGCTGCGGTTGCTCCTTGTCGACCAGCGCCTTCAGCAGCTTGGCGACGGCGAGCGGCTGCAACTCTGCATCCGTCTCGACCAGAATGCCGCGATCGGCGCCGATCGCCATCGCCGTGCGCAAAGTCTCCTGAGAGGCGCCCGTGCCGCACGACACCGCGATCACTTCGCTGACCACGCCTTTTTCCCGCAGACGCACCGCTTCTTCGACGGCGATTTCATCGAACGGATTGATGCTCATCTTGACGTTCGCCAACTCGACGCCAGAGCCGTCCGACTTGACTCGAACCTTGACGTTGAAGTCCACCACGCGTTTCACCGCGACCAGTACTTTCATCTTTTGTCTCCAAACCCAACTTGTCTTTTCTGATGGCGCTTTACGCTTCAAGCCGGTAGCCCAAGCCGTGATCGCGCATGCGTGCAACAGCAGCTTCGTCGAAGCCCCAATCGCGCAATGCGGCGAGCCCATGTTCGCCGCGCTGCGGGGCCGGCTGCGCGATCTTCGAAGGCGTCGCGGAAAAGCGCGGCGCAGGCGCCGGCTGCACGACACCCGCTACCTCGACGAAGCTGCCGCGAGCACGGTGTTGCGGATGCGCCGGCGCTTCCGAGAAGCTCAACACCGGCGCAACACATGCATCGCTGCCTTCGAACACCGCACACCATTCGTCACGCGTGCGCGTGAGAAAGGCCGCTGTGAAGCGTTCGCGCAGCACGGGCCAGCCGCTGCGATCGTGCTGTGCCGGCAGGCCCGCTTGCGCGAGGCCGAGCTTCGAAAGAAGCTCCGCGTAAAAGCGCGCTTCGACCGCGCCAACCGCCATGTAGCCGCCGTCTTTCGTGCGATAACTGTCGTACCAGGGCGTGCCGCCATCCAGCAGATTGCTGGCGCGCTCTTCCCGCCAGTTACCCGAGGCGAGCAGACCCCAGATCACCGAGCCCAACTGCGCCGCGCCTTCGATCATCGCGGCGTCGACGACCTGGCCTTCGCCGCCGCGCTGCACGTTGAACAATGCCGCCACCACACCCAACGCCAGCAGCATGCCGCCACCGCCGTAGTCGCCCACGAGGTTCAACGGCGGCACGGGCGGCTCACCGGCGCGGCCAATACCCGACAACACGCCGGACAGTGCGATGTAGTTCAGATCGTGGCCTGCCCGCTCGGCGAGTGGCCCGGTTTGCCCCCACCCCGTCATGCGCCCGTACACGAGCCGGGGATTGCGAGCCAAAGCGGCTTGCGGTCCAAGCCCGAGACGCTCCATCGTGCCGGGGCGAAACCCTTCGATCACGACGTCGGCGCGCGACATCAGATCCAGCGCGGCCTCGACCGCCTGCGGCTGCTTCAGATCGAGCGTGACCGAGCGACGGCCGCGCCCTGTGACGTCCGCACGCTTGCCGTTGGTCTTCGGACCCAGATCGGCAGGTGGAAGCGGCCGGTCGATACGCAAGACATCTGCGCCCATATCGGCCAACAACATGGCGCCGAAGGGCCCCGGACCGATCGCCTCGAATTCCAGCACGCGAATACCGCTCAAAACACCCATCGTCCCTCCACTCTGCGTTTTGCATGACGGTGCGCCGCGCGCACCGTTATTGGTTGGCACCCACCGTTGAAGTCGGCCCTGCCTGAGTAGAAGTAAGCCAGAATGCGCGCAAACCGGCACCACCCCGGTCGGGTAGCAGGGCGGATCAATCTAACGGCCACTGATACAGCGCGGGCTCTTTTTGACAGAACGCTGAACCGCTGTCGCTAGCTGACCTGACGATCCTGACCCACCCAGTACTTTGCGCGAATGGCTTTCTTGTCGACCTTGCCGATCGCCGTCAGAGGCAAAGCAGTTTCGAAGAATAGAGTCTTCGGCGCCGACACAACGCCCTTGCGCGCAGCAACGAACTCGATCAACGCGCTTGCGCTCACCGTCGCCTGTGGTTTCAGCACGACCACGGCGGTCACCGCTTCGCCCCACTTCGGGTCGGGCACGCCAATCACGGCAGACATGGCCACCGCCGGATGGAGCGCGAGACAGCTCTCCACTTCGCTGGAATAGACGTTGAAACCGCCGGAAATAATCATGTCCTTGGCCCGGTCGACCAGATACACATAGCCCTCGGCATCCCTACGTGCCATGTCGCCCGTGTGCAGCCAGCCACCCGCGAAGGCTTTATCGGTTTCGTCAGGCCGGTTCAGGTAACCCGACATGACCAGCGATCCACGCACGCAAAGCTCGCCGACCTCGCCGGCCGGCACTTCCGCGTGATCGGCGTCGAGCAGTTTGACTTCGTTGCCGGGGAGTACACGGCCACAAGAAGCCAGCAGATGCGGCCTCGCAGGATCGTGCTCGTCCGAGCGCAGATAGCTCACCGTCATGGGGGCTTCCACCTGACCATAAATCTGCCCAAAGATCTGACCGAACTTCTGCAGTCCCTCCTCCAGACGCGCAGGCGTGATAGGAGACGCCCCGTACCAGAGGCGTTGCAGACTTGCCAGGTTGTAGTCGCCGAGGACCGGCGATTCGAGCAGCCCGTAGATCTGGCTGGGCACAAGAAACGTGCAATTAATGCCGTGGGTCTGAATAGTCTCGAGGAATCGCTCCGGGTGGTACTTGTCCATAAAGAAGACCGTGCCGCCGCGTAGAAAGGTGGGCAGGATGAACGCGCCCGCTGCGTGGGAGATCGGCGTTGCCGCGAGGAAACGAGGCTGCGCCGGCCATTCCCAGCACGCCAGTTGCTGCAGTGTCATCGTTACGATTGCGCGATGCCGTTGAAGCACGCCCTTGGATTGCCCAGTTGTGCCTCCGGTATAGGAGATCTTGGCAATGTCGTCGGGCTGGGCGTCATATTCCGCTTCGGAAGGATCCATGCTGGCCGAGGCCACCTGGATATCTGTGCCAAACGCAGACGGGCCCAGCGTGAGCACGTGCTCGACGATACCGAGGCGTGCCAACGCGGCCCCGCGCCCGGCATAGCGGGCGGTGTCCACTACCAGCGCTTTCATTCCACTATCGCGCAGCACATACGCATGATCGTCCTCAGAGCCAAGTGGATGCAACGGGATAAGACGCAGTCCGAACAGTTGCGCGGCGATCAGCACGACCACCGCATCAGGACTGTTGCCTGACAATAGCCCGATGCCATCCTGGGGGCGAACTCCGATGGACTCGAAATACGCCACCATACGCTTGCAACGGCACGCAAGCTCTTCATAACTTAGCCGCAAGCCATCACCGACAAGGGCTTCGCGCGACGCAAAGGCCTTAAAGGCTGAACGGTACAGCGCGCCTACCGTGGCGCCTTCGTGGGGCGCAATCTTGCTGGGCATTTCAACGTCCTTTTTGCTGTAGTGCTCGGGCACACGGGTGCTGACCGGTGCCCGGGATCGTTGCGCTGCCTCGCGCGAGGCAGCTTATACAATCGATCCACGCCTGAGCGCGCGACGGTTCACGCGAGGTTCACGCGAGGTTCGACGGGTATTCGACCGGTGCGGAGCCGTCGGTTGCGGAACGTTTCAGCCACAGCGCCACCGCCTGGATCAGCAGTGGAATCGCCAGCAGCGAAAACACCGTGCTCACGTCGAGGTTGAATTTCAGCATCAACCCACCTGCAACCGGACCCAACATACCGCCGAACCGGCCCATGCCGGTCATCCACGACACGCCGGTCGCGCGGCCGCTGGTTGGATAGAACGACGCAGCCAAAGCCGCCATCGACATCACCGCGCCATTCACGCACACGCCGGCAGCAAACGTACTGACCGCGAGAAGCATGAGACTGCCCTTTTGCTCGCCGAGTAGCCAGATGGCCAGCGCCCCGCCGGCAACGGCAATCGCCACGACGCTGTTCTTCTCGAAGCGCCCCATCAACCACCCCAGGCAAAGGGTGCCTGCCATACCGCCTAGCGAGAACAGCCCGGTAATGAAGGAAGCCTGACTGGTGGTAACGCCGCTGCCCCGCAGCAACAGCGGCATCCAGCCGTTCAACAGGTAATACACAAACGCAGCACAGAAGTAGGCGCACCACAGCATCAGCGTACCGAACCGGAAACCGCGCGACAAAATCACTGACACGCCCTGCTTTCCCCGGGTTTCCACGTCCTCTGAAATCACGAAGTGAGCCCCGTCGAAAGATGTATCGGGGGCGATGCGTCGCAGCACAGCTGCCACGCGCTCTGACGGCAAGCCTCGCGATACCATGAATCGCAGCGGCTCGGATAGCACGAATATCGACACTACGGCGAGGACGAGCGGTACCACGCCGCCGACGACAAAAATGCTCGCCCAGCCAAACGCGGGGACCAGGACCGCCGCAATCAGTCCACACGCCGCCGCGCCCAGCATGACGCCACAATTCACAAAATTGACGAGAAGCGGACCGCGGCGAGTTGGGGTGTATTCGTACACAACCGTTAAAGCCACCGGCATCGCCGCCCCCAACCCCAAGCCGGTGATGAAGCGCAGCGCCGCGAGTGCGGCAACGCTGCCGGCCAACGCGGTCAGGATGCTCCCGATTGCGGACGTCATCATCATGATGATCAACACCCGTTTAGGGCTGCTCCAGTCTGACAGCGCCCCCCCGAGCAGCGCGCCAGCCGTCATTCCCAGCACGCCAGCACTCATTGCAGTGCCCAATTGGGCTTTCGTGATATGCCATTCGCCAATGAGTGATGGCGCCGCATAGCCGATGGCAGCAATGTCATACGCGTCGACTGTGAGAATCAGAAAACACAACGCGATGACGAGCCATTGATAGTGCGAGAAGCTTCGGTTGTCGATGAACTGCTTTACGTCTATTGTCTGCGATGGCAAATGCATGCCTGTCTCCTATTCTTACCGGTCCGCAACATTCACGGAGTTATAGAAATATCGTCATTCATGGCACGCGGAATGAGTGAACTGCCAACCTCATCCACTGCCCCTGGGAACATCAAGCAGGTAATTCGATTCCGCCTGGAAGGTTTGTCGCACCCGCAGATCCACGCCCGTCGCTCCGCTTGCCATGTCCATCAGCGTCATTGCCAGAGCGACTTCCTCACAGATTTGTCTCCTTTTGTATTAGTTATACTTATTTAAAAAATAACAACTCAATCCATTCGGTATGGGTAGTACTGGTGTCCTCAACCACATCGAACGCCATGACGCGCGATGGCGAGGCTGGTCAATTAATGTTGCGTTGCCTGCAGGCCCAGTACGGCGCACGGATGTCCCGCTTCAGAACCTTGCCGGCAGCCGACAACGGCAGTTGCTCCCGGAACTCGACGGTCTTCGGGCACTTATAGGCGGCGATGAACAGGCGGCAATGTCCGCGAATATCGTCTTCGCTAAGCGTCTCGCCAGGCTTGCAGACCACCACGGCATGCACGGCCTCGCCCCACGTGTCGTGCGGAATTCCGATGACCGCGCAGGCGGCGACCGCGGGATGCCGCGCGATCACGCTCTCCACTTCGGCGGAGTAAACGTTCTCGCCACCGCTGACGATCATGTCCTTGATGCGGTCCACGATGTAGAGATAACCCTGCGCGTCCATGTACGCGCCGTCGCCGGTGTGCAGCCAGCCGTCGCGAACGGCCTGCGCGGTCTCCTCGGGCTTCTTCCAGTAGCCGGCCATGACGTTCGGCCCGCGCACGACGATCTCGCCGACCGTGCCGCGCGGCACTTCCTCGCCGTCGCTATCGACCACCTTCACCATCAGTCCCGGCAAGCCGCGACCGATCGAGCGGTACAGGCCGCTTTTGCGGCCCGCTTCATCGTGGTTGGAAGGTGAGTTCGCCGAAATGCTCGGACACGCCTCGGTCATTCCGTACGAATGCGCGAGCTGCAGACCAGGCAGGGCTTCGATCAGCCGGTCCAATAGCGTTTCCGGGATCGGCGACGCACCGTAGGTGAGGCGCTTCAGGCTGGTCAGATCGGTGCGGGCAAAGTCGGGATGATTGAGCACCGTCTGGATCATGGTCGGCACGAGCAGTGTGTCGCTTACGCGCTCCTCGCCGATCGCCTTGAGCACCTCGCCCGCGTCGAAGGCCGGAATGACGACATGCGCCTCGCCGGCGATGAACTGCACGAGCGCGCGTCCGAGTCCGGCGACATGGAAGAACGGCGCCGCATGCAGAACCGCGCTGTCGGGCAAGGGCGCGGACTCGGCAATTCGCATGATGCACGACGACCAGACGTTCAGATGCGTCTGCATCACGCCCTTCGGAAAACCGGTCGTGCCGCCGGTGTACATGATGCACGCGAGATCGGCGCCACCACGGCCGGCGTCAGGCATCGGCGCAGCGGCCGCGATCAACGCGTCGACCGAGAGCATGCCGGGCGGCGCCGCGCCGTCGCCGGCATGAATCAGGATCGGCGCGGTCCGGGCGAGCGCGCACACTTCCGGCGCGATATCGGCGAAGTGGTCGTCGACGATCAGGATGCGCGTGTCGCAATCGTTCAGCGAATAGGCGATCTCCGCCACGCTCCAACGAATGTTGACCGGGTTCAGCACGCCACCGCCCCACCACACGCCCATTACGTATTCGAGGTAGCGGTCGGAATTGAGCGCGAGCATGGCGACGCGATCATCCGCTGTCATGCCGATTCCACGCAACGCGGCCGCCAGACGCGCGGCCCGATCCGCGAACTCGCGAAACGTCCGCCGACGTCCCTTGAACGAAATCGCCACCCGGTCCGGGTTCTGCTGAAGCGAGCGATGCAGGCCCTGGGTCAGATACATGCTGGTCTCCTTGGCTGTGTATGAGCGTTTAAGGCCGCCGTGCTGCGAACCTCACCGGATCTTGCGCACGCACGCGAGGCAAGAGCGGTTCAAGCCACGGACATGGACGCGGGACACGAGCGCGCGTCCGCGCCGACAACGCGCTGCGCGAACGCGTGCGCTGCCTGCGCCGCGTCGCCGATCAATTGCTCGACGATCTGCGCGGCCGGAACAATCGCGTCCGCGAAGCCGCCTGCCGGTCCGAGCGATACGATGCCGGCCTCCACGTCGCCGTCCTGATAGACGCGTTGCCGCGTCCGCGACGACAGGATCAGATCGCCAAAGTCGCTGTGCCGGCGAGCACCCGCGGCTTCGAGCCGCTGGACCTCACGCGCGGCCTCGTTGTCCAGCACGCGCCAGGTGTCGCCGAGCGATGCGAGGATCGCGGTCGAGCAATGCGCGTCGGCGGCGACAATGCGCTGCTTCAACGCATCGTGTGCGGCGATTTCCGAGGCGACCATGAAGCGGCTGCCCATCACCACGCCGTCGGCGCCTAGCGCAAGCGCGGCGGCAATCTGACGACCGTTGCCGATACCGCCGCCGATCACGAGCGGAACATGAATCTTCTCTAGCGCATAAGCCCCGTTCACGAATGCGGAAAGCTGATTGGCGCCGGGATGGCCGCCTTCTTCAAGGCCCACCAATGCGAGTGCATCCACACCGAGGCGCTGCGCGCTCACTGCATGGCGCACGCTCGGGCATTTGTGGATCAACACACCGCCGCCCCTTCGAATCGGCTCTACCAGTTGCTCGGGCGACGCGCCCGCGCTTTCAAAGTGACGCACGCCTTCTTCGAGCGCGATCCTGATCCAGTCGGCGACGTCGCGATTCAGTGCGGCGCGGCGCGACAACGTCAGATTCACGCCGAAGGGCCGGCCCTCGGTCAACGTTCTGCAACGGCGCACATCGCTGCGCAATGCATCCGCACTGCTGAACGAGCGCGCGGTGATAAAGCCCATCGCACCCGCGTTCACCACCGCCGCGACAATGCCCGACTGGCCGAGGTAATGCATGCCGCCGAGCAGGATCGGATGGCGAATGCCGAAGCAATCGGTAATGCGTGTGCGAAAGCGCTGCGTGGTTGCCGGCTCGCGAGCGCCGTCGCATGCCAGACGATCGGCGGTCGCTCTATCCATTGAACGACGGCGACCGTTTCTCGATGAACGCCGCAACCGCCTCGCGATGGTCTGCCGTTTGATGCGAGAGCGCCTGATAAGCCGCCGACATTTCCAGTAGCGTATCCAGCCGGCAATGCATGCCTTCGCGCAGTAAGCGCTTGGCCAGCCGCACTGCGTGAGGCGGATTGGCGGCGATCGAACGCGCGAGGCCTTGCGCGACGGTGAGGAGTTCGCCGTGCGGCACGACGCGGGACACCAGATTCCATTCGAGCGCCTGTTGCGCGTTGATCATCTGGCCCGTGAAGGTCAACTCCGCGGCGCGCGACAAACCGATGATGCGCGGCAGCAGCCACGCGCCGCCGTCGCCGGGAATGATGCCGAGCTTGACGAAGCTCTCGGCGAATTTTGCAAGCTCGGACGCAATGCGGATATCGCACATGCAGGCAAGGTCGAGTCCCGCGCCGATCGCCGCGCCATTCACGGCGGCAATGACCGGCACCTCCAGATTGAACAACGCCAGCGGAAGTTGCTGAATACCGCGCCGGTAGTCCTGGCGAATCTCCATGCCGGGCAGCGTGCCCGACGCATGCCGTTCCATGTCGTGGATATTGCCGCCCGACGAGAACGCCGTGCCGGCGCCCGTCAGGATGACGGCCCGCACGGAACGGTCGGCTTCGATGCGCGCGATCGCCGTCAGAAACTCCTCCACCGCTGTGTTGCCGGTGAGCGGATTGCGTCGTTCCGGTTCGTTCATCGTCAACGTGACGATGTGTCCGTCCTGTTCGTACTTCAGAAATTGGCTCATAGGATGTCTAATCGTCTCCGCTGCTGTATAGGTTTTCCGCTGACGCCGGAGCGGCGTGAGCAGATGCGCTCTCTGCCATTCGCCTCTTCATGCGGCGGCGCATGGCGCGGTTCGCGCGAAGTCCGCGAACGTGCCGTGCTCCTGCGCGAGCACCGCGTTCCCCACCATGCGATTCCAGAATGCCTCCGAGCCGTCCGCCATGCGCCATTCATGCAGCCTGCGCGTATAGAGCTGGAGATCGTATTCGGCGGTGACGCCGATTGCGCCATGCAACGCATGCGCCGTCGACGCCACCAGCGGCACCGCCATGCTCGTGCGCGCTTTGGCGATCGCTGTCGCGAGCCGCTCGGGCACGGCGCCCGCGCCTGAGAACGCCAGTTCGGATGCCATCCCGGCCGACGCCACGTGCTGGGCCATCACGCTCAACTGATGCTGCACCGCCTGAAATTTGCCAATCGACTTGCCGAATTGCGAGCGATCGTTGCAGTACTGCAGCGTCATGGCGAACACGCGATCCATCGCGCCGGCGATAGCGGCCGCATGGATCGCAGCACTGAACCGCAGCACCTCTTCGCCGTTCGCGCCGAGCGGCGCGGGCACGGCATCGATGCCCCAACTCAGCGTGCCGCTAAAGCTGCCGTGCACGCCGCAGGGTTTGCGTTCGGCTCGCGCGGCGTCGAGCAGCAGCAAATCACCGTCGACATTGGCCAGTACGTGGTCACAGGTCATGCCGAACGGCACCTGAGGCGCCTCCAACGCGCCATTCTCGCGACGGCGGCAAGCGCCCGCGAGCGTCGTCATGCCGGCAGGCGCCGCGACTCCGGTGCCGCGCAGGAGCGCACGCGCCGCGATGCTCTGTGCGAGCGGCACGGGGACCGCATAGTGCCCAAGGGCCGTGAAAACCGGCGCGCTTGCCGGCAACGACAGTCCGGCGCCGCCGTCGCTTTCCGGCGTCAGCAACTCCAGAAAGCCGGCCTCCTCCACTGCGTTCCAGATAGACGCGGGCGTGCCGCCGTTCTCGATTGCGCGGATCGCTTCGGGTGTGGCGCGGTCGCGCAGAATAGCTTCAATGGCTTCGGTGAACATGCAGGTCTCTTCCTCGTCCAGATGGGTTAGCGCAAACCAAGACCGCGCGCGATCATGCCGCGCAGCACTTCGCGCGTGCCGCCGCGCAGCGAGAAGGTCGGCGAGATCTGGCTGAGGTAGGCCACCGTGCGATACAACTCGGGATCGATGGTCTGGGCAGGGTCCGCGCTGATCGCCGCTTCCAGTTGCGCGGGAATGGCCTGTTCGAACTCGGTGCCGATGTCCTTGACGAGCGCAGCCTCGACCACCGGGCTTTCGCCATGCGCGAGTCTCGCGGTCACCGCGATCGACAGGCAGCGCAGCGTGGCCAGTTGCGTTGCGAAGCCGCCGAGCAAGGCGAGGTCGGCGTCGTTCGCGCCGTGGCGGCGCAGTTGCGCGCGCCAGCAGTCGAGCAGCACCACGCTCGAATAAAGCCGCTCGGGGCCGCTGCGTTCGAAAGCCAGTTCGGCTGTGACCTGCTGCCAGCCGGCGCCTTCGTCGCCGATCAACGCGTCGTCGGCTAGGAATACGTTGTCGAACGTCACTTCGGAGAAGTGGGCGTCGCCAGTGAGATCCACGATCGGCCGCACGTCGACGCCGGACAGCGACAGATCGACGATGAACTGCGACAGCCCCTTCTGCCGATCCTCCGGCACGCCCGACGATCGCACCAGCGCGATCATGTACTGGCAATGCTGCGCGTTGGTCGTCCAGATCTTGCGCCCGGTCAGACGCCAGCCGCCGTCGCAGCGCACCGCACGGGTTCGCACGCTCGCGAGATCGGAACCCGAGTCGGGCTCGCTCATGCCGATGCAGAAGAACGCGCTCGCGGCACAGATGCGCGGCAGGTAGAAGTCCTTCTGCGCCTCGGTGCCGTAACGCAGAATCAACGGCCCGCTTTGACGGTCGGCGATCCAGTGTGCCGCGACCGGTGCACCCGCGGCCAGCAGTTCCTCGACCAGCACGAAGCGACGAAACGCGTCCATGCCCGCGCCGCCGTAACTCGCCGGCAGGGTCAACCCGATCCAGCCGCGCGCCGCGAGACGTCGGCTGAACTCCGCGTCGAAGCCCATCCAGGAACGGGCACGAACATCGTCCGGCGCCGCTGGCAGGTGCTCGTCAAGAAAGTGCTTCACGTCCGCACGGAACGCTTCGGCCGCGGCGGGCAGCGCCGTCAGGTGGAAAGCATCCAACAGGTTGTTCACGTCTCACTCCAGATTTTTGTAGTCGCCTCGCCGCTGCGCGTCTGCGGGTTATGAATCCGCACGCTCCGCTCGTGCGTCATAGCGCTCACGCAGTGCCTGCTTGTACAGCTTGCCGGTAGGCAGGCGCGGCATCGCGTCGATGAAATCGATCGAGCGCGGCACCATGTAGCGCGCCACTCGCGTGCGCAGGTAAGCCAATAGCCGTTCCGCGAGCGCGTCCGACGGCACCACGCCGGGCATCGGTTCGACAATCGCTTTGACCTGCTCGCCCATCTCGGCGTCGGGCACGCCGATCACCGCCGCATCCTGCACATCGGGATGCACGGCCAGCGCGTCTTCGATCGCTTGCGGATAGATGTTGACTCCGCCGGAGATGATCATGAACGCCTTGCGATCGGTCAGATACAGATAGCCGTCGCTATCCACATGACCTATGTCGCCGACCGCCGTCCACGCCGGATAGCGGGGATGTTGTGCGGCACGGGTCTTGTCGGGATCGTTGTGGTAGTGGAACGGCAACTGGTCCCGCTCGAAATAAACGGTGCCGGTTTCGCCGACCGGCAACTCGTTGCCGTCGTCATCGCAGATATGAATGACGCCGAGCAGCGGGCGGCCCACCGAACCGGGATGCGCGAGCCACTCCTCGGTGCTGAGCGTGGTCACGCCATTGCCCTCAGTCGACGAGTAATACTCCTCGATGATCGGCCCCCACCAGTCGATCATCTGCCGCTTGACCTCCTGTGGGCACGGTGCGGCCGCATGAATCGCCACCCGGTGGCTCGACAGGTCGAATGCATCGCGCAGCGAGGAGCCGAGCTTGAGCAGGCGGATCAGCATGGTCGGCACCCACTGGCTGTGCGTGACGCGATAGCGCTCGATCGCCCGCAGCGCTTCGAGCGGATCGAACTTCTCCATGAAGACCACGGTGCCGCCGCCGAACTGCGTCTCGATTCCGTAGCCGAGCGGCGCGGTGTGATAGAGCGGCGCCGGCGACAGATACACCGTTTGCGCGTCAAAACCATAGCGCTCGAACTGCGGGCGGCGCGCGGAACCGGAACCTTCGGTCACGCGGCCCTGAGGCTGCGCGCGAATAATGCCCTTCGGACGGCCGGTCGTGCCCGAGCTATAGATCATCATGGCGCCCAGCCATTCGTCGTCAAGACGACTGGCGGGATAGCGGCCGGTCATGGCTTCATAGCTTTCCCAGCCGGCAATGGTGCCGTCGACCATCAGCCGCAGACGGCACGTCGGCATCATGCTGGTCAGTCCGGCCGCGAGCTCGCGCATTGCATACGAACTGACCACCACTTGCGCGTTGCTGTCCTCGATGATGCCGGCTGCTTCCGCCGCGGTCAGGTAGCGGTTGACCGGCGTGATCATCAAGCCGGAACGCAGCGCCGCCCAACACACCTCGAAGCAGCGCATGTTGTTCTCGAGCACCATCGCGATATGGTCGCCGCGCCGCAGCCCCGCTGCGTACAGACACTGCGCGAAGCGATTCGAACGCTCGTCGAGTTCGCGATAGGTCAACACCTCGCCGCTCGTGCTGTTGATCGCGGCGGCCTTATCCGGTGTCAGTTCGGCATGGTCGCCGAGGTATTTCGGGGTTCCGCTCATGCAGACTCTCCTGCGATGCGTGAAGGTTTCGGGCGCTTACGCTACCGTCTCCGGAATTTCGCCGGAGGTCAGCGCATTCGGCGCGGCCTGCTCCACCAACCCCGGTATCAAAGCACCGAGTTCCGCCACATCCCAACGCCCGTCCTTCTCGATGCGCGGGCCGGCATGCCAGCCCTCGGCCACCGTGATACGGCCACCGCGCACGCCAAACACACGCCCGGTGATACCGCTCGACGCACTGCTGCCCAGCCATGCCACGAGGGGCGCGACATTGCCGGCATCCAGCGGATCGAAGCCCGGTGCGGCGCCCGCGGTGAATTCGTCGCGCCGCTTCGCGAAGATGTCCTCAGTGAGCCGGCTCATTGCGGTCGGATAGATCGCATTCACGGTCACACCATAGCGCTCCAGTTCGCGAGCCGCAATCACCGACATGGCGGCGATACCGGCCTTTGCCGCGCCATAGTTGGCCTGGCCAGGATTGCAGTACAGACCCGACGACGAACTGGTGTTGATGAGCCGCGCCACCCGCTCGCGACCCGCCTTGGCCTCCTCGCGCCAATATGCGGCGGCGTGGCGTGACGGCGCAAAAGTGCCGCGCATGTGCACGCGAATCACCGAGTCCCAGTCTTCCTCGCTCATGTTGACCAGCGTGCGATCGCGCAGAATGCCCGCGTTGTTGACCAGCACGTCGAGTCCGCCGAAAACGGAAATGGCCGTGTCGATCATGTTCTTCGCGCCCTGCCAGTCGGCCACGTCGTCGAAGTTCGCGACAGCTTCGCCGCCGAGCGCTTCGATTTCGGCGACCACATCAAGCGCGGGGCCGCTCGCCGCGCCCGAACCATCTCCCTTGCCGCCGAGATCGTTGACGACGACTTTCGCCCCCTGACGGGCGAACTCCAGAGCGTATTCACGTCCGAGGCCTCGACCGGCGCCGGTGACGACTACAACGCGATTCTTGCAAAGCTGCTGCATGGGAAATCCTCAGTGCTGTTTGCTATCCAGACGTTTGCGCAGGAAACGACTTGCCGCCGGCCTGCGCTCACGCGTTCAGTGCTTGCCGTACAGCGTCACGACACACGCGCCGCCCAGGCCCAGGTTGTGTTGAAGCGCGAGCTTCGCGCCTTGCACCTGGCGCTGGTCGGCGGTGCCGCGCAACTGGTGGGTCAACTCATAACACTGCGCGAGGCCGGTCGCGCCCAACGGATGCCCCTTGGAAAGCAGGCCGCCTGACGGATTGACCACCACCTTGCCGCCGTACGTGTTGTCACCGTCGTTGACGAACTTCTCGGCGCCGCCTTCCGGGCAGAACCCAAGCGATTCGTAGCAGATGACTTCGTTGTGCGCGAAACAGTCGTGCAGTTCGCACACGTCGATGTCTTCCGGTCCGATACCGGCCTGTTCGTAGACCTTGTTCGCGGCCGAACGCGTCATGTGCGTGCCGACGTAGTTCAGCATCGACGGCGGATCGAACGAAGCCGGCGGATCCGTCGTGAGGGATTGCGCAACGATCTGCACACCCGTGCGCAAGCCATGCTTCTTCGCAAACTTCTCGGAGACGAGGATCGCCGCCGCGCCGCCGCATGTCGGCGGGCAGGCCATCAGACGCGTCATCACGCCGGGTATCAGCACCGTGTCGTTCATCACGTCTTCGGTCGTCACCTGTTTGCGGAACAGTGCGAGCGGGTTGTTGGCCGCGTGGCGGCTCGCCTTCGCGCGCACCGCGGCGAAGGTTTCCATGCGCGTGCCGTAACGCTGCATATGCTCGCGGCCCGCGCCGCCGAATGTGCGCAGCGCCTGCGGAAGATGCGCGAGGTCGGCGGTGAGGCCGTGCATGATCGGCACGAAACGCGCACGCGTCACCGGCCGGTCGTCCCAGTGCGATTTCAATGCACCGGCCTGCATCTGCTCGAAGCCGAGCGCGAGCACGCAGTCGGCGTCGCCGGTCGCGATTGCCTGGCGCGCGAGATAAAGCGCGGTCGAACCCGTCGAGCAATTGTTATTGACGTTGACGATCGGAATGCCCGTCATGCCCACTTCGTACAGCGCGGTCTGGCCGCACGTGGAGTCCCCGTAGACGTAGCCCGCGAATGCCTGCTCTACGAGGTCGTACGCAATGCCCGCATCGGCCAGGGCGCGGCGGGTCGCTTCAGCGCCCATTTCGGTGTAGCTCTGGCTCGCGCCGGGCTTGGCGAACTGGATCATGCCGACGCCCGCCACCAGTACTTTTTCGCTCATGATGCTGCCTCAAAAGGTAAGGAGACTTAAAGCTTGCGCGAGATCAGATCCCGCAGAACCTCGCTGGTCCCGCCGAAAATGCGCGTGACGCGCATGTCGGCAAAGGCACGGGCAATCGGATACTCCAGCATGTAGCCGTAACCGCCATGCAACTGGACCATTTCGTCGATGCACTTCCACATCGCTTCGGTCGCGAAGAGCTTGGCGATGGCCGCTTCCTGCAGCGTGAGCTTGCGCTCCATGTGTTCGCGGATGTAGTAATCGACCAGCGTGCGGACCGCGACGGCTTGCGCCTTCACATCGGCCAGCTTGAATTTGGTGTTCTGGAAGTCCCACACGGTTTGATTGAAAGCGCGACGGTCCTTCACGTATTGCAACGTCAGTTCGAGTTGCCGCTCCAGCTTCGCGGCGCAATACACCGCGATGATCAGGCGCTCTTGCGGCAACTCTTCCATCAGGTGAATGAAGCCGCCGTTCTCGTTACCGATCAGGTTGCTTGCCGGTACGCGCACGTTGTCGAAAAAGAGTTCGGCAGTGTCAGCCGCGGCCTGCCCGACTTTCTCGAGCTTGCGGCCACGGCGAAAACCGGCACGGTCGGTTTCGACCATGATCAGGCTCACGCCCTTCGCACCCGCCGACGGGTCGGTCTTGCAGACCACGACCACCATGTCGCAGTTCAGGCCGTTGGAGATGAAAGTCTTGCTGCCGTTGATCACGTAGTCGTCGCCATCGCGCACCGCGGTCGTACGGATCGACTTCAGATCAGAGCCCGTGCCGGGCTCGGTCATCGCGATGGCGAGAATCTTTTCGCCGCGGCAAATGGGCGGCAACCAGTTGCGTTTCTGCTCTTCGGTGCCGAGGCGCACGATGTACGGCGCGGTGATATCGGAGTGCACGGAATAGCTGAAACCCGACACGCCGGCACGATGCAGCTCTTCCGCGACGATCGCCGAATGACCGAAATCTCCGCCGCCACCGCCGTATTCTTCCGGGACGGTCACACACAGCAGACCTTCCCGCCCCGCCTTCAACCACGTCTCGCGATCGACACAGCCGGCCTCGTCCCACTTCGCCTGACGCGGCAGGCATTCACGTTCGAAGAAACGCCGCGCGGTTTCACGCAGCATCTCGTGATCCTCGCGATAGACATTACGTTTGACTTCCACCGCACGCTCCTTATCGATTGAATGCGTTGGCAGCGCTGACCGGGTTTGTCGGTCGGCTGCTTCCATAAACGCATTGTGCGTGGCGGGGGTGGGGAGCGAGCCTACCCCCGTAGAGTGGGGGTAGGCAGATGGAGGACTGCGGGTGAGACGGCGGTTATCGCGCGCCCGCGTCGCGCATCCTGGCGACGGCGCCGTCGCGGCCCGACACTTCGAGCTTTCTGTAGATGTTCTTCAGGTGCCACTTCACCGTATCGAGCGAAACGTCCATGACCCGCGCAATCTTCTTGTTGGGCAGCGCGAGTGCAAGCAGACCCAGGACCTCGTTTTCGCGTTCGCTGAGCGACTGGATCGGCACGTGCATCGCAGCCGTCTGTGGCGCGGCTGGCGCCGTTGCCTGCCCGGCGTCGATCAGCCGTTGGGCATAGAAAGCGAGAACGGGATCGAAGCCCTGTTCCGACGGCAGCGGGTCGAGAATCTGCCGGCAGGGTCCAAGCTCGTCCAGCAGGCTGCGCATCAGCCCCAGCCGGTGCCCGAGACGCAGCGCCTCGACCAGATGCTCACGCGCCGCTCTCTCGTTGTGGCGCCCCGTCTCGGCAATCGACATCTGCAACCGCAGCCCGGCTACACGGCACCACCGCCCTCCCGCTTCGGACAACGCGCTGAGGGGCTTGAGCCGATTCATCGCGCCGTCGAAATCGTTCAGATGCAGGCACATGCGAATGCGCGCAAGATCGGCGCAGACGCTGATTTCCCATGCCGTGCTGCGTGCCGCGCCGGCATAACGCGCCGCGAGCGCTTCGCAGCGCAGCAGCGCCGCCTCGGCCTCATCGAGACTGCCTTCTTCCAGCAGCCAGCGCGAGCGCAAACAGAGTGCGTTGGCGAGGAGACGATCCACACCATGACGCTTCGCGTAGTCTTCGAGTCGATCGAGATAGTCGCGCGCCTCGAGCCGACGGCCCGCGAACCAGTGCGCGCCGGCGAGCACCACCAGCGCCCGCAACACGGTGTCCGGAATCGACACACGCTCTAGCACGTCGATGCGTTCGTCCAACAGACCGAGTGCGGCATCGACATCGTTCAGTTCGTAGAGCGCTTCGCCAAGCAGCGCCGCGGCCATACACGCAATGCCGACGTAGGCCGGCCCCTGTTTCTCCGCTTCCGCCAGCACGTCGCAAAAGACCCGCTCGGCGAGCAGCACCTGCCCCTCGGCGGCGTGCGTCATACCGCTCATGCACCGGCCAAGCAGGATGCCGCGCGGCGCGCCGCCATGCGGCGCACCCTCCTCCAGCACCTTGCGCGCCTGTTCATATTCGCCGCGATGGATGAACATCCACGAGAGGATATTGCCGCGACCCGCACGGGTGAAATCGTCCGCGTCCGCGGGGACGCGCTGCAGTTCAGGCAATAGCGCGACGACCGAATCCGTGTCGTCGCGCTGTAGCGCGAGGCCACCGCGAAGCAGCGCGAGCGCGTAGCGCTGACGCGGGTCCGGCCGTTCGCTGCGCGACGCTATCTGCTGGATGCTCTGCATGAGCGCATCGGTTTCCCCCGCATACATTTGCAGATAGGCGGTGATCACGCGCAGATCGAAACGCGCCGTGATCTGCGCCGGAGGCAACCGGCGCACCAGGCCCGCCAGCTGCCGGAGTTCGCCGCGCGCGAGCAGATCGTGCGCGCAGCCCTCCACGAGGTCGGCGGCAGCCTGTGCGTTGTCGGCCAGCACGGCATGATGCACGGCTTCGTCGACATAACCTTGCTCACTGAGCCACTGCCAGGCCGCCGCATGCAGTTCGCGCAGTTCCGCGGCCGGCAGCCCGGCGACCCGGCGCTGCAGCACCTCGCGCAGCAGAGGATGCAGGCGATACCAGGTTTCGCCGTTCTGCCCGACACCAATCTGGCTGATGAACAGATTGTCGCCCTCCAGGCGACTGAGTCGGGAGGCGACGTCTGCAACCGCGTCTGCATGCTGCATCAAGCTCGCGCAAAGGCGTGCGCAAAATCGTTCGCACAACGCCGCGCGAGTGAGCAGAAGCAGATCGTCCGGCGCGAGGCGCACCAGCACTTCGCGTTCGAAGTAGCGCGCGAACGTCTCGGCGTCGCGCACCGTTGCAGGCGCGAAGGCCGCGCCTTTGCGGGTCTTCAGGTCGATCGCGAACAATTGCAGGCCCGCCGCCCAGCCGTCGGTCAGTTCATGCACGACCTGCGCGTCCCGTTTTGCGATGTCGCCGAGTTGCTCGCGCAAGAACCGCTCTGATTCTTCGGCCGAAAAGCGCAGATCCCGTCGATCGAGTTCGGTCGCGAGACCCTGCGAGCGCAGGCGCGCCAGCGAAACGGGCAACGCCCGCCGCGAAGCCAGTACGACATGAAGCTGTGGTGGCGCGTAATCGAGCAGCCAGCGCATCGCTTCGAGAATGCGGGCGTTCTGAAGGTAATGAACGTCGTCGAGCATCAGCACCAGCTCGCGCTTGCGGCGTGCAATCCCGCGAACGAGCGTGATCACCCAATGCTCGACTGCCGTCTCGTCGCTTTCACGGCCGACCAGCAGTTCCGCTTCGCGCGCGATCGCCGGATCCACGCTGGCAAGGCTCGCGAGCAGACCGTGAAAGAACGCGGTCAGGTCGTCGTCCTCAGGCGCGAGCGACAGCCAGGCCACGTCGAAATCCAGCGTCAGCATGGCTTGCCGCAGGGCCAGCATCGTGCTGGTTTTGGCGCTGCCGGCCGGCCCCTGAATCACCACGCAACGCTGCCGCCGCGCTTCGAGCAGGCGCGCCATCAAGGCTTCGCGCGGCATGAGCTGGCGCGCCGCCCGAGGCGGAATCAATCTCGTACCGGTGACGGGCTCGATAGCGAGTCTGGGGGAGACGCGCACGTCTCCTGAGTGTTCATTGGATTCGGACATACGGAGAAAGCTGAGAGACCGGATAACGTGAGAGAAGTCTCGCGACGCGTACCGTCACGCCGGAACGCGCTTTGCCGAGTATAGGAGTGCGACGCCACCCGTCGGGCAATTTAGCGCCCACCTACCCGATTCGGGTGGGTAAAAGGCGCAGGGAGGGTTCGGCTCTACGGAAGCCGTGGGTCACTTGTGCCGCGCTCAGTGAGCCAGCCACCCGCCGCCGCAGGCGCAATAGCGCATGCTTCTTGCTTCGGCAGTGTGCTTGTCGGGAAGGCGACGCGCGATCATCCCGCAACGTGGCCGCACCTCCCCGCCAGTTCAGGGAGAGTCGTTATGCGAGGAATGAATGACACGGTACGCGCTGCAATTTTTGCCGTCGCGGTCTCACTGCTTTCGGCGTGCGGTGGGCACGACGGCAGTTCGAATAATGGCAGCACGGCGACGCCGGCAGGCGGCGTCCATCTGCAAATTGTCTCGTTCGGAGACAGCCTTTCGGATGTCGGAACCTACGCGCCAATCGCCGGCGCGGTTGGCGGAGGGCGTTTCACGACCAATCCCGGACAGGTGTGGACTCAGAATATCGCGCAATACTACGGCGACACGCTAAATGTCGCGTACACCATCGACATCACGCATAAGCTCAGCGCGCAAGGCGGCCTCGGCTATGCGGAGGGTGGCGCCACGGTGGCGACGCCGGCAAACCAGTCAGATTTTCTGACCAGCGTGATCGGCAACATCGAAATGCCGGTGAATCAGCAGGTTTCGAGCTATCTGGCCGCTCACGGGAATTTCAACTCGAATCAACTGGTGCTCGTCTGGGCGGGCGCGAACGATGTGCTCCGCGCCGGGGCGCTGCCAGCGGCTGCGCAGACGATCAACACGGCGGCTGCGACCCTCGCTCAGGTTGTCGGTCAGATCGTCCAGAACGGCGCCACACATGTCGTGGTGGTCAATGTGCCGAACATCGGACTGTCGCCGCACGGCATCGCCTCGTCCGATGGCGGGGCTAACTTGACCCAGTTATCGCAGCTGTTCAACAGCAGCCTGAACGCCGCGTTGCAGACCGATGGCCTGCAGGGCAAGGTCATCCAGATCGATTCCTATACCTGGCTGAACGGAATCATGGCGAATTTTCAGGCCAACGGCTTCGCCGTGTCGAACACCGGCGTTGCTTGCGACCCCAAGAAAACGCCCGACGACACGGCACTGCTGTGCTCGCCGCCAACCTACGTGAGCGCCAACGCGGACCAGACGTACATGTTCGCCGACGACCTTCATCCGACCACGCACCTGCACGCGCTATTTGCGCAGTACGTGGAGCACCAGATCGCCAGTACCGGTCTGGGTCATTGACGCAGCGCCCGGAAGCTGTCGATCTGATGAGCGCGGAGAAGGCCGCCGCGCAGCCCTTTTCGCCGATGCCTGGGGGAAGCCGCTGGCCGCGAGAGACCGTTCCCGGCCAATGTGCCAAAGCGGCCCGGCCGAATCGTTACAATGGCCAGATGACTTCCCCTAACAGCATCAAGTGCCGGACATACTGACTTCCCATTTCTGGAGTGGCGACGCCATGCGCAGTCGACGCGTGAGCGACATCGTGCTCTCAGGCTCGCTCGACGTACCTGTCCCACCTGTACGCCTGCTTGCGGATTGGGAACGGGAAATAGCGTCGCACATGGTCCTCGAACCCGGAGACGTGGAAGCCATGCCTCTCGCGCGGGCGCGGATGCGCTGGCCCGACTATTCGCGCTGCGTGCAGGCCGTGTCCGACTGGACCTCCGCGCTAGGAATGCCGGCGGTACTTGCCGCCAGCGACGTCGCCCTGATGGTCTGCCGCGGCGCGCGGTATCACCATGACGCCGAACAATATGGCAGTGCGGCCTTCTGCAATCTCTTCATGAGTGAGGACAAGGGGCTGGACCTGCATTTCCCGTCTTTGGGCCGGCGCATTCCTCTCTCGCGAGGAACGGTCGTGATATTCGACACGGGCCAGCCACATGGCGTCATTCAGCGCCACAGCAGCGGTTTTGATGCAGCCGAGTTCGCGCCTGACCGGGATTGCATCCAGATCTTCCTGACCTGGGAGCTCCCCATCGAAAATACCCATGTGGCGCATGCACTGGGTGTCACCTTCGACACGGCCCCTTCGACCTCATTGCACCTGGATGCGGAACAAATCCGGGTGAACGGCGAACAGGCCATTGTGTGCCCCGATTCCGGCCGCTGGTGCCGGGCTGACTGATCGTCGGGGCCAGACCTCAGCGGTTTCGCGGCGAATTATTCGACGGCCCCGCCTGGGGCAGCATGCGTTGGAGTACGTGGTCTTTCAGAACAACGCGATGGAACACCGCCGCGGCCACATGCAGCGCAATCAGCGCGAACAGCACCCATGCGAGAACGCCGTGCACATCACCCATTTCGTGGCCAAAAGCCGAGCCCTGTTCGCTGAGTGCCGGATATGGCACAAGGCCCAGCAAACTGACTGTCCAGCCGCGTGAAGACGCGTTGATCCAGCCAAGCAGCGGCACCACCACCAGCGCAGCGTAAAGCAGAAAATGCGTGATGCGCGAGACGACGCTCAATAGCGGCGGCAACTCGTCCGGCGTCGGCCAGTGAGTCAAACGCCAGATCACTCTAATCACCATGACGGCGATCAGCGCCGAGCCGACGCCGAGATGCCAGGCAATCAGGCCAACGGGCTGTGTGTCCTTGTGTATGTCCGGCATCGTCCAGCCGATCACGAACTGCACCGCGATCAACAGGACAGTTAGCCAATGTAGCGTGCGTGCGACTGCGTCATAGGCCGGACGCGTACCTTGCAGAACTTTAGCCACTCCCTCTCCTCGATGTTTCCCGTACCGCATTGAATTGATAAAACGCGTGGCCGGCAACCCAGATCGACTGCCGACAAACAGATGTCCATTCTAAACAATGCTAACGACCTTATCTTAAGGAAATCTGATGCCGCGCATGGAACCGGGAAATTGGCCAATGCCGCGTCCTGCCACCTGATAGGCAGGCTTCTTGCTGCACAGCTTTGAGCAGCATCCCCAAAGCCGATCGCCAAGAGAAAAAATGCGCCTATTCAAACGTCTGGTAGTTTTACTGATCTTGCCGCTGACCGCGTGCGCGATCGGCCCATCGAGTTCTGCTGATAACGGTTTCGGCGCCTCGCCCGCCATGCCGGCTCCGCAATCGACGCTGCTTCCGATGGTCAACATCGCGCCTGTTCAGGCGCGCCCAGATGGCTCTATGCCGAGCGCCCCCGACGGTTTTTCCGTCACCCGGTTCGCCGGCGGCCTCGCGCACCCACGCTGGATTTACACGCTGCCCAACGGTGACGTGCTCGTGGCGGAAAGCGATGCACCGAAAGAACACGACGAAGGAAGCGGCCTGTTCGGCTGGGTCAGACGGCAGGTAATGAAGCGCGCGGGCGCGGGCGTGAGCAGTCCCGATCGTATCGTGCTACTACGCGACGCGAACAACACGGGCGTTGCCCAGATGCAAACCGTGTTTATTGGCGGCCTTCATTCGCCGTTCGGAATGGCGCTGATTGGCAATGAACTCTACGTGGCCGATACGGACGCTCTCCTGCGTTTCGACTATGTCGAAGGCGCCACACAGATCACCGGCCCCGGGGTCAAGGTCGCCGATTTGCCAGCCGGTCCGATCAACCACCACTGGACCAAGAATATTCTCGCCGACCGCTCGGGCAAGCACCTCTATATCACGGTGGGATCGAATAGCAACGCGGGCGAAAATGGCATCGACGCCGAGCAGGACCGCGCACGGATACTCGAGTTCGACGTGAAAACCGGCGGTTTGCGTCCGTATGCGACGGGACTGCGCAATCCCAATGGCCTCTCGTGGCAACCCGACAGCGGCGCATTGTGGACGGCGGTCAACGAGCGGGACGATCTGGGCAACAACCTCGTACCGGACTACATGACCGCGGTAAAAGATGGCGCGTTTTATGGCTTTCCCTACAGCTACTACGGCCAGCACGTCGACCAGCGAGTCAAACCGCAACGTCCCGACCGCGTTGCTGCGGCGATTGCACCGGACTATGCGCTGGGCAATCATACGGCTTCGCTAGGTCTCGTCTTTTACGACCGAACGCTGTTTCCCGCGCACTATCGAGGCGGCGCATTTGTCGGCCAGCACGGCTCGTGGAACCGCAAGCCGCACGCTGGTTACAAGGTTGTGTTCGTGCCTTTCGTCGACGGAAAACCTGCTGGCGCTCCTGAGGATTTCCTGAGCGGCTTTCTGACCGCGGATGGCCACGCGGTAGGACGGCCCGTTGGCGTCGCACTGGATGCGCACGGGGCGTTGCTCGTGGCGGACGACGTAGGTAACACCGTCTGGCGAATCGCGCCACGTAGCAGCATGTGATGGATGCGCACTTGTGCGAACGGGTTTCGGGAACGGCCAAGGTCGATGCTGACGTTCAGCCGTGCCCGATTTACAGCCCGATTTACAGCCCGATCGCATTACCCATGTCAAACCAGTTGATCCTGGTCAACCGCCTCCAGCGCCCAAGGCGCCAAATAGACGTTGATGACCCCATTGCACTGTCTGCCATGTCTCTTTCGAAGATCGGGGCCGGAGATTGGTCGCCAATGGCCGTCAATCCGCGCTACTAGCGGATAGAAACTTTTCTTTGACGCCTTGACCTTCTGGAGGTACCAGCATGAAAAGAATTCTCCCGGCCCTATTGATTGCGCTCGCGTCTGTCGGCACGACGCAGGCTTTGGCTCAAAACGCCGCACCGTCCGGTGCACCGGGCGCTGAATCCAGCGACACCATTGTGCAAATGAGAAGTGAAATCCGTGCCGCAAATGAGACTTACCGTGCGAAAGTACGCGCGGCGAACAAAGTCCGGGATCGCGAAGTTGCCAAGGCGCAAGCCGAGCGGACCAAAGCCATCGAGGCCGCCCACTCGGGAGGAGGTAGTAGCTGAAGTGGCCGGAAGCCGACTCTGGCGTAGGCCACAGTCGGCTCGCAGTCGGCTGTTTCCTTGCGCCACTTCTCGTCCAAGCCAACGGAGTTCCTGTGGAAGAGCGGATACAGCATCTCTTGAACCAGATCAGCGTACTGGAGTCCGAACTGCAAACGGAGCTGCATCAACGCGAAATCAAGCTTTTCTATCGAATCACCGGCAAACGTGTCGAATTCGACGAAGCGGTGGGCAAGGTCCACCGGGAATTGAAAGTGGGCATTGTTAGCTGGATTCTTTCCAGCCGTCCACAGAACTTTCTCGCGGCTCCGTTCGTCTATGGGCTCGTTTTCCCTTTACTATTTCTCGATGTTTGCATTTCGGCTTACCAGGCAATCTGCTTCCCGATCTACGGCATCGTGAAAGTCAAACGTGCGGACTATATCGTGATGGATCGCTGGCAACTGCGCTATCTGAACTTTATGGAGCGATTCCATTGCGCATATTGTGAATATGCCAACGGCCTCATCGCTTACGCTACAGAAATCGCCGCGCGCACTGAGCAGTACTGGTGTCCCATCAAACACGCTCGCAAAGTGTTAGGCACTCATGCAAGGTATGAGCGATTTCTGACTTACGGCGAAGCGGAGCAGTATCAGGCACATCTTGCGCAGTTTCGCGACGCACTGCGTAAGCAGGAGTGATAGTGCGTGGTGGACTGGTCTCCTGAATTGTCTGGATGGCTCAGATTGCTTCGAGACCGCCATCCTCAAAGAGGTTGTGGTGCACCGCGTATCGCACAAGGGCCGCGTCGTTAGGAAGGCTCGATTTTTCCAGAATCTTCGTCCTGTGGGTGCTGACCGTTTTCGCGCTCAACCCTAGTTTCTCGGCGATAGCAGTCACGGATTCGCCTGCCGCGATCAGAAGAAATACTTCGAATTCCCTCGCCGACAAACGCTGGTGAGGCAATGCGGAACCCGTATCGGCGAGGCCGTGGGCGAATTGATCGGCCATTGCAACACTCACATATATACCGCCTGTCCCAACCTTTCTCGCGGCGTCGAGGAATTCCGCGGCCGAGCAATTTTTGGTGATGTACCCGGATGCTCCCGCTTTGAATGCACGGGCCGCAAACGATTCCTCGGCGCGCATGGTGACAACGAGAATGCGCAGCGCGGGATTTTCGCTCTTGATCAGGGAAATGAGATCGAGTCCGTGGACGCCAGGCATGAGCAAGCCGAGCGTCAAAACGGCCGCATCAGTTGTTCCCGCAAGCAAGAGCGTGCTTGCGCCATCAAAGGCCTCGCCAACGATGCTGAAGTCCCCCGCGCAACGGAGAATCGCGCGTAAACCCTCCCGCACGACGCCGTGCGCGTCAGATATTGCCACCTTGATCATGGAAACTCTCATGGAAAGGGAGCGAGATTGCCCTTTCATCATGTTCCGTTGACTGCGCATGTCGAACGCTATTTTGTAACTGTCCGGACCTTCCGGTTTGTTTCTTGCAGAGAGCGGATTTCACCTGTGAGCGCCTGGAACTGGGTACTTATGATTTAGAACGTCACAGCTTTGTCCGTGATGTGTTGAAAACACGTCTCGAACGAATCGTATGTCAAAGGCTAATGAACCGCTATCGACCCGGCCAGGACGCTCAACCTGAGCGAGTCGACTGTTCTTCTCCTGCTCATCGGCGACGAGATACCAGTAAGGTTGCCCCCACGCTACCGCTACTCAATCATCTGCCAGCGGACTGCGCGACGTCTCCTTACTCGCGAGCATCGCCACGAGTGCAACGCCTGCCGCGCCAACCAGATACCACGCTGGCGCAAGCTTGTTGCCCGTCACGCCAATCAACCACGTGGCGACCAGCGGCGCCGTGCCGCCGAATAGCGCATTCGCCGCATTGAAGCAGAACGCAAAGCCGCTGTAGCGCACGCGCGTCGGAAAGATCTCGGACAGAAAGCACGGCAGCGTACCGTCGTTCATCGTTAGCAACGCGCCGAAGGCAATCTGAATCATCACAATCGTCACGAAGTTTGCGCCAACCAGGCTCTTGAAAAGCGGCACGGTCAGCACCGCGAACAGAATCGACGCGCCAATCAACATCGTCTTGCGGCCGACGCGATCGGACAGCGCCCCCATCAGGAAGATGAGCCCGATGTATGCGGCAAGCGAAATCGTTGCGGCGATGAACGACTCCGTTTCGCCCACGCCCATTTCCGTCGACAGATACGTCGGCATATAGCTGAGCACCAGATAAAACGCCACCGCATTCAGGCAGGTCACGCCGAAAGCGACCAGCATCTTGCCGCGATGTACGCTCATCAACTCTTTTACGGGTGCGCGCGGAACGTGATGGGACGCTTCTAGCGCCTTGAACTTTGGCGTGTCTTCGAGACGCACGCGAATATATCGCCCAATCAGTCCGAATGGCGCGGCAAGGAGGAACGGCAAACGCCAGCCGAATGAGTGCAGTTGTTCTGTCGTCAGCACGCCGTGCAACACCGCCACGAACACCGAACCGAACAGCAGTCCCGCCGCGGTGCTCGCCGGCACGATGCTCGTATAGACGCCGCGTTTGCCCTCGGGCGCGTACTCGGCGAGGAAGGCGGACGCGCCGGCATATTCTCCGGAAGCCGAAAAGCCCTGCACCACGCGAACCAGCAGAAGCAGGACCGGCGCGAGCACGCCGACTTGCGCATACGTAGGCAGAAACGCGATGACGAATGTCGAGCAGGACATGATCAGGATAGAAAGCGAGAGTGCCGTTCTACGCCCGATCTTGTCGCCGAAATGGCCCCAGACTATGCCGCCAATCGGCCTGACGATAAATGAAATCGCGAACACGCCGTACGCGGCAAGCAGTCCTGTCACCGAATCCGTCTTCGGGAAAAAGACGACCGCAATGATCGTCGCAAGATAGCCGTACGACGCGTAATCGAACCACTCGACAAAGTTGCCGATAAAGCTCGCCGTCGCCGCGCGTTTGAGCAGACGTCCGTCGGCATGGTTACGACCCTGCGCGGCACCCGATCCTTGCAATGGAGCGACGCCACCCGGCGCCATCACGCCGGCACCTGCTGAATGACCTGAAACCGCCTTTCTGGTACTCATCTACGATCTCCAAACGTGAAAGCATGAAACTGCCTGGTTGTGTTGACGACTCTTGCGACGGTCTCTACGGGTCTCGTTTGCTCGACACACGCGTAGGCCGTTTGCGCCAATCATCGGTAGCCAAGTGCGCTGTGGCGCCGGTCAGCTTGACGCCGAGCGCCCGCATCGGTTGGTAGGGTTGGCGTCATTGAATCCGGGCAGGAGCAAATTCAAAAGTGCTGCCGTTCACGGCTTAAGCTCAGAAACCCGCATACACGGGAAAGCGTGCGCACAATTGCGACACCTGTTCGCGCACACGGTTTTCGGTTTCTGCGTCATTAAGGTTGTCGAGCAGGTCGCAGATCAGCGTCGCGGTCAGTGCCGCTTCCGCCTCTCCGAATCCGCGCGTCGTGATCGCGGGTGTGCCGATGCGGATGCCGCTTGTCACGAAGGGCGACTGCGGATCGTTCGGCACCGCATTCTTGTTGACCGTGATATGCGCGCGCCCAAGCGCGGCGTCCGCGTCTTTGCCGGTGATGCCGTTTGCGATCAGGCTCACCAGGAACAGATGATCGTCGGTCCCGCCGGACACGACGTCGTAGCCGCGCTCGTTGAATACGGTCACCATCGCACGTGCATTCGCCAGCGTTGCCTGTTGATAGGCCCTGAATTCTGGGCACGACGCTTCCTTGAACGCCACCGCCTTGGCCGCGATTACGTGCATCAACGGGCCACCCTGCGTGCCGGGAAACACCATCGAGTTCAGCTTTTTCTCGATCGCCTCGTTCGCCTTCGTGAGAATCAGGCCGCCACGTGGCCCGCGCAGTGTCTTGTGCGTGGTCGTCGTGACCACGTGCGCAAACGGCAGCGGGTTCGGATAAAGGCCTGCGGCAACCAGTCCCGCCACATGCGCCATATCGACAAAAAGATAAGCGCCCACACGATCCGCAATCTGCCGGAAACGCGCAAAGTCGAGTACACGCGAATACGCCGAGAAGCCGGCCACGATCATTTTCGGCTGATGCTCGACGGCCAGACGTTCAATCTCGTCGTAGTCGATCAGACCGGTTTGCGGATCCACGCCGTATTGCACGGCGTTGTAGAGCTTGCCCGAGAAGGACACCTTCGCGCCGTGTGTGAGGTGGCCGCCATGCGCGAGACTCATGCCGAGAACCGTGTCGCCGGGTGCGAGGAGTGCCAGATACACCGCCGCGTTCGCCTGTGAGCCGCTATGTGGCTGTACGTTTGCATAATCCGCACCGAAGAGAAGCTTGGCGCGCTCGATAGCCAGCGACTCGACTACATCCACGTGTTCGCAGCCGCCGTAATACCGCTTGCCCGGATAGCCTTCCGCGTACTTGTTCGTCAGCACCGACCCCTGCGCTTCCAGCACGCGCGGGCTCGCGTAGTTTTCCGACGCAATCAGCTCGATATGCGCTTCCTGACGCTTGCGCTCGAGGCGCATTGCGTCGGATAACTCCGGATCGAATCCGGCGATGGTCTGTTCTTTTGAAAACATCGAAAAGTCTCCTGCAACATCATGTTTACGCCTGCGGCCCCAGCCGCAGGACCAGGTCGCGACTGATCCGGTTCAGCCCCTAGCGAGCTTTGATGATGTTGTGGTCCGGGCCGTACTTGAAGCCGGTGATGTTCGTCGCGTCTTTTTCGCCCACCACCAGGATGTCGTGCTCGCGGTAACCGCCCGCACCGGGCAAGCCTTGCGGCACCATGATCATCGGCTCCATTGAAACGACCATGTTCGGTTCGAGTACGGTGTCGATGTCTTCACGCAGTTCGAGCCCCGCTTCGCGGCCGTAGTAGTGCGAAAGCACACCGAACGAATGGCCGTAGCCAAACGTGCGGTATTGCAGCAGGTTGTACTCCGCGTAAATCTTGTTCAGTTCGTGAGCGATATCGCTGCAACGGGCACCGGGTTTGAGCAGCTTCAGACCGGCTTCATGCACTTCGACGTTGACCTTCCACAACCGCAAATGCGCATCGGAACAGTGATCGAAGAACATGGTGCGCTCGAGCGCCGTGTAGTACCCGGCAATCATCGAGAAGCAGTTCAGGCTGAGAATGTCGCCCTTCTGCACTTTGCGCGTAGTGACTGGATTGTGGGCACCGTCCGTGTTGATTCCGGACTGGAACCATGTCCACGTATCCATCAGTTCGGAATCCGGGAAACGTTTGGCGATTTCGCGCACCATCGCCTGAGTCGAGGCCAACGCGACTTCATGTTCGGGCACGCCTTCGTGTACGGCCGCCGCGAGGGCCGCGCCGCCCACGTCGCAAACGTTGGCACCGTGCTTGATGATTTCGATTTCTTCGGCCGACTTGATCATGCGCATGCGCATGGTCTGCGCGCTGATATCCACGAACTCCACGGACGGAAGCGCCGCTTTGAGTTTTTCCAGCACCCCCACCGGCACGTGATCGAACTCGATGCCCACGCGCCCCCTGTTAGCGATTTCCTGCTGCACGCCGCGAAAGAAGTTGTCGCGCTGCCAGTCTGTATAGACCACGTTGTAGTCGCCGACCGTTCGACGCCATGGCTGGCCACCGTCGATATTCGCCGAGATGGAGACCACTTTCCCCGGCGTCACGACGAGCCCGTACTTACGGCCAAACGAGCAATACAGGAAGTCCGCGTAGTAGTTGATGTTGTGATACGACGTGAATAGCACGGCGTCGATATTCTCGTTGGCCATCAACGCGCGCAGCTTGCCTTGGCGGTTCGCATATTCCGCATCCGAGAAGGTGTGCTTTACCTTTTCGCCATTCTCGATTCGAATCAGATTTTCCAGTTTCATGCGCTCGCTCCTTGGTGAAAACGCCAGTAGGTGTGAGCGAATGGTAGGAGTTCGGCGGTTTCGAAAGTTTTCTAAAGCGACACTACATTTATTGATTTCGACATCGAGGGTTTACCACGGCGGGGGGCTTTACAGCTTTAGAGTGCGCTCTGGTAGCGCCGGCGGTCCGCCATCGGCGAAATCTGGAACTGCGCCTTGTAGCGCGTCGCGAAGTGCGTCATGGAAGCGAAGCCAGTGCGCGCGCACACTTCTTCGAGCGGCTTGCCGGTGCGATAGAGCAACTGCCGGGCACGCAGCAGCCGAATCTCCAGATACGCCTGAGCCGGTGTCTTGCCGAGCCGCTCACTGAACCAGCGTTCGAGCTGGCGTTGCGAGACGCCCAGATAAGAAGCGACTTCCGCCACGGAGAGTGGCTCTTCCACGTTGCTCTCCATGATTTGCAGCGCCTCGTCGAGCTTGACATGTTCGGCGCCCATGTACTGCCGCAGCGACGTACGTTGCCGTTGCTCGTGACTGCGCCGCTCGGCGACCAGCAATTCGAGCACGCGCGCAGCAAGTGACCGGCTGCCGGGCGGCATGCCGAGCAGATGCACCATCAGGTCCAGTGGCGCGACGCCGCCGCTGCAGGTATAGCGGTCACGATCCACCTCGTAGAGACGGTTGGAGACGATCAGTTTCGGGAATTGCCCTAGCAATACATCCTGATCTTCCCAGTGAATCGTGCAGCGGTAGCCATTCAGCAAACCCGCACGGGCGAGAAAGTAGCTGCCCGTGTCGAGACCGCCTAACGCCGTGCCGCTGCGTGCGTGCAGACGGAGCCAGTCGAGCACCGCGCCAATGCCTTTGCGTGGAATCGGATTGGGGCCGACCACGAACACGGCGTCGAACGACCCCGAGTCGGCGATCGTTGCATCGGGCAGGACCTTGATGCCGTCGCTGGACTGCGCATAGTCCCCGCCCGTTCCGATCAATTGATAGTCGTAGACTCTGCGTCCAACGATCATGTTCGCGATTCGCAAAGGATCGACTGCGGCGCCGAGCGCGATCAGGGAGAAATTGTCTAGCAGCAGAAATCCATATTTTCTGACGCCGAGGTCATGCAGCCCGTTCGGGTTGGATTCTTCAGACGCGACCACAGTGGCTGGCATAAATGGAATGCGGACGGGACGAACAATGGAAGGCGCTTGATGGTGCAGCCACCATCATAACGGCGTTTCCTTCGACTGCCGCAGAGATCAAAATCCCCAGCCGGACAAGGCCTCGGCGCTTTCTGTCAATCTTGTAATCAAGCGGTGGGCGTCACGTCACCTTCAAAGTCGCAATATGGTGTCCAGACGTTCACGGAAAGCGAGCCCGGAGCGCCTCTCTCCGATGATAGTTCGACATGCAGCCCCAAGTATTCTCGCAAAATGCTCGCCAATTAAACATCGCATTTATTTAGGAGTATCAAATCATGAAGAAAGCTCTTGTTTGTCTCGCCCTCGCCGCAAGCGCCCTGTCCGCACCGATGCTCGCCCTCGCGCAATCAAACGCGCCGGTGACACGCGCCGAAGTTCGCAGCGATCTCGTGAAGATTGAAAAGGCAGGCTACAACCCGGCCGAACGTGATGACGCTACCTATCCGGCTGATATCCAGGCCGCGGAAGCGAAGGTCGTGGCGCAAACCAGCCAGCAACAGGCGACGCAGGGTTATGGCGGTTTGGCGCACAGCGGCAGTTCGTCCTCGGGTTCGCGCTCGTACGCCGCGACGCATACCAACTGCGTCGGTCCGGCCAGCTTCTGTACGCCGTACTTCGGCAGCTGAATGGTGCAGTCTCAGGTCTCTTTCGGGTCTCGTGCCGTCACTGCGCGCGCGGGGCCTGACTTGATCCTGATGTGATCTTCGCCATTTGATTTTCACCACCACTCACTCGCTTTAGTCGAAAACGGAGTCTCTCGTGAGATTGATGCCTCTCTTAGCCTCAGCCTTGTCATTGTCAGCCGGTCTTCTCGCGTCGAGCGGCGCAATGGCACAAAGCGCCCCGCCCAAAACCGCTGCAATCAAGAATATCGTTCTGGTGCACGGAGCGTGGGTGGACGGATCCGGCTGGAAACCGGTGTACGACATTCTGACCAAAGACGGCTACCACGTCAGCCTTGTGCAGGAACCGTTGACGTCACTTGAAGACGACGTAGCCGCAACGAAGCGCGTTCTCGATTTGCAGAACGGCCCGACCATCCTCGTGGCTCACAGCTATGGCGGCTCCGTCATCACGGAGGCGGGCGTTCATCCGAATGTGGTCGGACTGGTCTATGTCGCCGCGCATGCGCCGAACATCGGCGAAGACGAAGCGGCGCTCGGCAAAGGCATGCCCAGTTACACGTCGCAACAGGCCGGCGCGATCAGGAAAACCGACGATGGCTACACGTACTTGAACCCCGCGGATTTTCCGAAGGACTTCGCCGCCGACCTGCCGCTCAAGACAGCGACATTCGAATCGAATGCTCAGATCCTGACTGCGGCGAAGGTGTTCTCGACCCCGCTGACGGCCGCCGCCTGGACGACCAAGCCGAGTTGGGGCATCGTGGCCGCCGACGACAAGATCATCAATCCCGATCTCGAGCGCTGGTACTACGCGCGAGCGCATAGCCACACGACGGTCATTCCCGGCGCGAGCCATTCGGTGTATGAGTCGCGTCCGAAGGAAGTGGCGGCAGTCATCGAAGACGCCGCACGGCACGCGCACGACTAACGCGCGACAGGGTCGGGAATCCGCACGCAATAGGCGTCCGGACAGCACGTCCGACCGTCCCTCGCTGCCCGCGTCCCGGCAAGGAACGCGTGCACGCCGCACTCCGCGCCTATACCCCCGCCAGCGCAGGCAGATCTATCTCGAACGAAACGCTGTCGCGTCGGCCGCTTACCTCATGCGGACGTGTCACCTGCGTCGAACGCGGCGCGTCCTCCATACGTCGTGGCAAAGGCGCTGGATAGCGCGCGCGTTTTTTTCCGAGAATGGCCTGACTCAGAAACTCGGCGCTATAGGCGTTCAGCAAGTGCCCATGGTGCGCTTCGATATACGCGGCGATCTGCGCCTGTTCGCCGTCGATCATAGCCAGCGACGCGAGCGTATGCGCATCCCAGCGGAAGCGCAGGCCGAGTTCGTCGAAGGCGGCGTTGTAAGCGCATAGTTGCGCCTGGATTTCAGCTTCATGCGCGCTGTCGCCAGCGTTAGATTGGGCGGGATTCACGGTCTTCTCCTTCAGGCAGGTAGCAGGACGAAGAGTAGAAGCACGCACGAATAAACAACAGTTAAAGTTATTTCGAAAAACAATAACCTATTGTTTATATTTTGGTTTACCCCAACCCGCAAAAAGCGATCGAAATCCGTCCGTCCGCAGAGGGATTCCCACCCCCGATCGCCCTATGGATAAGGGCTGCGCCCCATCCATTACGAATGCCTAATGCAAACCATAAAATGTTTTAACTTTCCCTTATTCCTGTTCTCGCGCAGCATCTTCTCAGACGTGCTGCACCTACGGTTAGGGTTTTCATTGGTGCAGTTCCTTCTGGCCGACCATTGGCGCTTCACTGCCTGACAACCAACCGGCGGCGAAGCGATTCGATCATGTAAGTCCAGCGTGCCGCTCGAGCGCGACGGAAGAGACAGGAGACGGAGACATGGGACATTCCGACGTATCGGACAGAGGCCGTACCGCGTTCACACATCACCGCTGGGTGCAACTCGCCATCGGCATTGTCTGCATGGGGCTCGTCGCGAATCTGCAGTATGCGTGGACGCTGTTCGTCGTGCCGATGGACAACGCCCACCATTGGGGACAAGCGGCGATCCAGAGCGCGTTCACGATCTTCATCGTTACCGAAACCTGGCTCGTGCCAGTCGAAGGCTGGCTCGTCGACAAGTTCGGGCCGCGCCCGGTTGTGATCGGCGGTTCGGTATGCGCGGCGCTCGGCTGGATCATCGACGCGCATGCCAGCAGTCTGACCGCGCTATACGTTGCCGCGGTCATTGCCGGGATCGGCGCCGGCTGCGTGTACGGCACGTGCGTCGGCACGGCGCTCAAATGGTTTCCGGACAAACGCGGTCTCGCGGCAGGCTTGACCGCAGCGGGTTTCGGCGCAGGCGCGGCAGTCACCGTGATTCCAATCGCCGACATGATCCAGCGTTCGGGCTACGAGCACACGTTCATGTTCTTCGGCATTTTCCAGGGTGTTTGCATCCTGTTGCTCGCCACCATGCTGATTCGGCCGAAGCCGCCCGCGACCGCGGTCGTCGCCCGGCGCGTGGTGGCAAGCAAGATCGACTACACACCTGGCGAAATGATCCGCTCGCCGCTCTTCTGGGTGCTGTATCTGATGTTCGTGTTCGTCGCCGCTGGCGGCATCATCGCGACCGCGCAGCTCGGGCCGATTGCGAAAGAATTCGGCTTTGCCAAGCTGCCGGTGAGTCTCATGGGCATCACGCTGCCGCTGCTCACCATGACGCTCTCGATCGACAACCTCTGCAACGGCTTCACCCGTCCCCTGTGCGGCTTTCTGTCTGACCGCATAGGCCGCGAGAACACGATGTTCATGATCTTTCTCGGCGAAGGGGTCGCGTTGCTGGGATTGATGCAGTTCGGCCATAACCCCTACGCATTCATGTTCTTCGCAGCCGCTGTGTTTCTGTGCTGGGGCGAGATCTTCTCGATCTTCCCCGCCACCTGCGCCGACACGTTCGGCAGCAAATACGCCGCCGCCAACGCCGGGACGCTTTATACCGCGAAAGGCACCGCTTCGATGCTGGTGCCGATTGCCTCGGTGTTGTCGGCGAACGGCGGGTGGAGCACGGTGTTCATCTCAGCGGCCGTGGTGTCGATCGCGGCAGCCGTGTCCGCCAAGTTCGTCCTCGCCCCCATGAGAAAGCGCTGGATCGAAAACTCGGGTGCGCGAGCCGGCGTGGTCATCGCCGAAGCGCGGCTGCAGCCGTCGTCCGGCGGCTCCCCCGAATAACCGACACCGTGAGCATCCAGCTCGCGACACACCCCACAACGCCCCGCCAACAAGGAGAGATGTCATGGCAGAAGCCGACCAGCCCACAACAGACGATACGTTGAAACAACAGGCGACCGAAACGACCGACGGATTCCATCTCGTCATCGATGCGCTGAAACTGAACGACATCGACACGATCTTCGGCCTGGTCGGCATTCCGATCACCGACCTGGCGCGGCTGGCACAAGCGGAAGGAATGCGTTTCATCGGCTTTCGCCATGAACAACACGCAGGCAACGCGGCGGCCATTTCCGGCTATATGACGCAGAAGCCGGGGATTTGCCTGACGGTCTCGGCGCCGGGCTTTCTGAACGGCCTGACCGCGCTTGCCAACGCGACCACCAACTGCTTCCCGATGATCCTGATCAGCGGCTCCAGTGAACGCGAAATTGTCGACTTGCAGCAAGGCGATTACGAAGAAATGGATCAGTTGAACGCGGCCAAGCCTTATGCGAAGGCCGCTTATCGCGTGCTGCACGCGGAGGATATCGGCATCGGCGTAGCGCGGGCGATTCGAGCCGCCGTGTCGGGACGACCCGGTGGTGTGTATCTGGACTTGCCCGCCAAGTTGCTCGCACAAACGCTGGATGCCGTGAAGGCGCAGCAGTCGCTGGTACGAGTGGTCGACGCGGCGCCGCGCCAGTTGCCGGCACCGGAGTCGGTCAAGCGCGCAATCGATGTCCTCAAGAGCGCCAAACGGCCGCTGATTCTGCTCGGCAAGGGCGCCGCATACGCACAGGCTGACGCGGAGATTCGCGCGTTCGTGGAAGAAAGCGGCATTCCGTATCTGCCGATGTCGATGGCCAAAGGCCTGTTGCCGGACACGCACGAGCAGTCCGCCTCGGCGGCGCGATCGTTCGTGCTGCAGGAAGCCGACGTCGTCGTGTTGATCGGCGCGCGTCTGAACTGGCTGCTGTCGCATGGCAAGGGAAAAACGTGGGGCGCGGCACCGAAGAAGTTCGTTCAGGTGGATATCTCGCCGACCGAAATCGACAGCAACGTGGCGATTGCCGCGCCGGTGATCGGCGATATCGGTTCGTGCGTGGCGGCGCTGCGCGCCGGTATCGCTGCGGGTTTCACGAAGCCGGCCACGGAGTGGACCGGTGCAATCGCGGAGCGCAAGAACAAGAATCTCGCCAAGATGGCCGCGACGCTCGACAAGAACCCGTCGCCGATGAATTTCCACAGCGCGTTGCGCGCGATCCGCGATGTGCTGAAAACACGCCCTGACATCAACGTCGTGAATGAAGGCGCGAACACGCTCGACTACGCGCGCAGCATCATCGACATGTATGAACCGCGCAAACGCTTCGATTCGGGCACGTGGGGAATCATGGGTATCGGCATGGGCTTCGCGATCGGCGCGGCGGTCACGAGTGGCAAACCCGTCGTCGCGATCGAAGGCGACAGCGCATTCGGCTTCAGCGGCATGGAGCTCGAAACCATCTGCCGTTACGACTTGCCGGTCTGCACGATCGTATTCAACAACAACGGCGTGTATCGCGGCACGGACGTGAACCCGACCGGCGGCAAGGATGTCGCGCCGACCGTGTTCGTGAAGAACGCGCGCTACGACAAGATGATCGAGGCATTCGGCGGCGTCGGCTATCACGCCACCACGCCGGAAGAACTGACGAAGGCACTGCTCGAATCGATCGCCTCAGGCAAACCGAGCCTGATCAACGCCGTCATCGACGAAGCGGCTGGCACCGAAAGCGGTCGACTGACCAATCTGAATCCGCAAAGCGCGGCAATGAAAAAGTAATCTGGGCAACCACGGAGATTTCAACATGACCAAACCTCTCGAAGGCATCAGGATCATCGACTTCACCCATGTTCAAGCCGGTCCCGCCTGCACCCAGTTGCTCGCCTGGTTCGGCGCGGACGTCATCAAGGTGGAACGGCCGGGTTCGGGCGACGTGACGCGCAATCAGTTGCGCGACATTCCCGACGCCGACGCGTTGTACTTCACAATGCTCAACAGCAACAAGAAGTCGCTGACGTTGGACACAAAGAAGCCCGAAGGCAAGGAAGTCCTCGAGAAGCTGATCCGCGAGTCCGACGTGCTGGTGGAGAACTTCGGCCCGGGCGCGCTGGACCGGATGGGTTTTTCGTGGGAACGCCTGAACGAACTCAATCCGAAGATGATCGTCGCCTCGGTGAAGGGCTTCAGCGACGGTCACCACTACGACGACCTGAAAGTCTACGAGAACGTGGCGCAATGCGCGGGCGGGGCGGCCTCCACTACCGGCTTCTGGGACGGTCCGCCGACTATCAGCGCGGCCGCGCTCGGTGACAGCAATACCGGCATGCATCTGGCCATTGGCATTCTGACCGCGCTTCTCGGCCGCGACAAAACGGGCAAGGGCCAGAAGGTCGCCGTGTCGATGCAGGATAGCGTGCTGAATCTGTGCCGCGTGAAGCTGCGCGACCAGCAGCGGCTGGAGCGCGTCGGCTATCTCGAGGAGTACCCGCAATATCCGCACGGCGAATTCAGCGACGTGGTGCCGCGGGGCGGCAATGCGGGCGGCGGCGGCCAGCCGGGTTGGGTGCTCAAGTGCAAAGGCTGGGAAACGGATCCGAATGCGTACATCTACTTCACGATTCAGGGCCACGCGTGGGAGCCGATCTGCAAGGCGCTCGGCAAGCCCGAGTGGATCGATGACCCGGCCTACAAGACGGCGGAAGCACGTCAACCGCATATCTTCGATATCTTCCAGACCATCGAAGCCTGGCTCGCCGACAAAACCAAATTCGAGGCGGTCGACATCTTGCGCAAGTTCGACATTCCGTGCGCGCCGGTGCTGACCATGAAGGAACTGGCCAACGACCCGTCGTTGCGCGCGAGCGGCACGATCGTCGAAGTGCCGCACAAGAAACGCGGCACGTATCTGACTGTCGGCAGCCCGATCAAGTTTTCGGATCTGAAGCCGGAAGTCACCGCGTCGCCGCTGCTCGGCGAACACACCGAGGAAGTGTTGGCGAGCCTCGGCTACAGCCAGCAGCAAATCTTCAACCTGCGCGAAGTCAAAGCGGTTTGATGGTGCTACGCAAGCCCGGCCATCGGCTCGGGCTTGCGGATACGGCGTCGCTGGCGACGCCGTATCCCATTCAGGCATCCGTGTTTTCACAATCGGGGGGCGTCATGCAACATGCCATCGACTTCGAGCAACTTGCCAACGCAATCGGCGACGCGATTGTTATTTCGGATGCTCAAGGCAGCATCACATTCTGGAACCCCGCGGCCGAACGCATGTTCGGGTTTGCGCCAGGCGAAGCGCTCGGCAAGTCGCTCGACCTGATCATTCCGGAACGGTTACGCGGCCGCCATTGGGACGGCTATCACAAGACCATGGCAACGGGCGAAACCCGCTATGGCAACGACGTGCTGCGTGTACCCGCGGTGCACAAGGACGGGCGGTCCATGTCGATTGCCTTTACGGTCGCGTTGCTGCATTCGCCGCAACACGAGCTCACCGGCATTGTCGCCGTGATCCGTGACGAAACCAGCCGCTTTCAGGAGGATCGTCTGCTGCGCAAACGGCTCGCGGAACTGGAGGCGTCCGCCGGCGCGTGAACCGGCGCATGAGCACACGCACACACGCATAATCGCAGACCCACTGAAGGCCGGCGCGAGCCGCATCACCTGCGCCGGCTTCAAAGCGTTCTCGCCGCTGCCCGCGTCCACGCTGTAAACTCTGCCGAATCCCGCTCTCAATCACGCCCGGATCAGGCAACATGGACCGCATCGACGCAATGAAGGTGTTCGTCGCCACGCTCGACGAAGGGAGCCTGGTCGGCGCGAGCCGTCGACTCGGCCGCTCACCCGCGGCGGTGAGCCGGGCTATCGCGTTCCTCGAAGAACATGTCGGAACGGCTCTGCTGCATCGCACGACGCGGACGATCAGACTGAGCGAAGCCGGCGAACGATACGCCGCCGCTTGCCGCCGCATTCTCACCGACCTGGAAGAAGCCGATCTGCTGATCGCCGGCGAGCGCTCCGCACCGCGCGGGCTGCTCACGATCACCGCACCGGTGGCGGCCGGTCAGGACATGCTGCGGGCGATCATCGACGATTTCATCGATCGCTATCCGGCCGTCTCGGTCCGGCTGGATATGCTCGACCGCCCAGTGAGCCTGATCGACGAAGGAATGGACGTGGCGCTGCGCATCGCTCACCTGCCCGATTCGACGCTCGTGGCGATCCCGGTGGGCGAAACGCGGCGGGTCGTCACGGCGTCGCCTCGCTACCTGGCCAAGCACCCGCCGATCGTCGAACCCGCCGATCTTGCCCGGCATCAAATCATCTCCATGACCCACTTCGGCCTGGATTCATGGAGCTTTCCGCCGCCGAATGGCTCGACGATTCCACGTGTCGTGCAGTTCACTCCGCGCTTTATCGTCAACAGTATTCAGGCGGCCGTGGCTTCGGCCGTCGCGGGACATGGCGTCACCCGCCTGTTTTCCTATCACGTCGCCGAGCAGGTCAAGGAAGGATCGCTCGAGATCGTCCTGAGCGACAACGAACCCGCCCCGCTACCAGTCCACCTGTTGACGCCGCAAGGGCGTCTCGCGGTTCCCAAGGTGCGAGAATTCGTCGATTTCGCGGCGCCGCGCCTGCGCCGCCACTTCACGCAACCCCAGCGGACTACGAAGCGCAATTGAATCGACTCGCGGAAGAATGTCTGCCGGTCTACGTGGATTCTCTCTGCAATCGGTTCAATCTAGACTGTGTTCATCGAGATTGCACAGCTCATGCCTTCGGGCCGTACCGGCGAATTCACTGACACGCCCTTCCCCGCACCCGACTCGAACCGGCATTCCTCGTAACGGGCATCAGCCCACGCAGAGACGGCGGCAACGGCGTCGACGCCCAAGGCACTGCATGTCATGTTGCAACTCATTGTGGATTTGATTTGCGATCCTCATGAAATGCATGGCGAGCTGTGAGTTTCGCGCTTATCGCGTCGCGGCCGCCCGGCGGCCGGGTCGGCGCGTAACGGAACAGTGGAGGCAGTCATGCAACGAGCAGTCGCCAATGGATCGATCGCGCCCGCATTCAATGTCTGGCGCGGCACGCTGGCGGGAGCCAGCGCGAGCCTTGTCGGGATAGGCCTCGCGCGTTTCGCCTATACCCCGTTATTGCCGGCTATTGTCAGCGCGCACTGGTTTCCGGCGTCGACTGCAGCCTATCTCGGCGCAGCCAATCTCGGCGGCTATCTGGCCGGCGCGCTCGCAGGCGGCTGGCTGGCGCGGCGATTCGACGCCGCGTCCGTGCTGCGCGCGATGATGCTGCTCGCGACCGTTGCGTTCGTCGCCTGCGCCTTTCCGGTTTCCTTTCTCTGGTTCTTCGTCTGGCGCTTCGCATCCGGCTTGTCGGGCGGTGCACTGATGGTGCTGGCCGCGCCGACGATCCTCGCCCATGTGGTCCCATCGCGCAGAGGCTTTGCAAGCGGCGCGATTTTCAGCGGTATCGGTTTGGGTATCGCGGCGTCCGGGACAATCGTGCCGCTCCTGCTGCGTCAAGGTCTGACCCAAACGTGGCTGGGTCTCGCCGCGCTCTCTCTGGCGCTGACAGCCGTCGCATGGAACGGTTGGCCCGGGCGGGCCGAACCCGCCGTGCAGCACGCGGCGCCTCACGCCGGCCACGGCCGCGCCTATCCGGCGGCCTCGATGCGCGCGCTGTACGCCGAGTATGCGTTGAATGCCGCGGGCCTCGTCCCGCACATGATCTTTCTCGTGGATTTCGTGGCGCGCGGTCTTGGCAAGGGCCTCGATGCCGGCGCGCAATACTGGGTGCTGTTCGGACTGGGTGCGATCGCAGGCCCTCTGCTGACCGGTCACCTGGCCGACCGTGCCGGGTTCGGTCCTGCGCTGCGCGTGGCCTATGTCCTGCAAATCGCCGCAGTCGCGTTGCCGGCTGTCGTACCAGGACCCGTCGCGCTGATCGTGTCGAGCGTCGTGGTCGGCGCGTTCGTGCCGGGCATCGTGCCGCTCGTGCTCGGCCGGGTCAATGAATTGCTCGCGCACCATCCCGCTGCGCAAAAAGGCGCGTGGAGCGCGGCGACCACCAGTTTCGCGGTATTGCAGGCAGTCGCGGCGTATGGCCTGTCATTTCTGTTCGCGCACGACGGTGGCAATTACGCGAGCTTGTTCCTGATTGGCGCGACCTCGTTGGCGCTTGCGTTGGTGGTCGATCTATTCACGGCGCTTCGCGGCGCTCCGAAGCAGCAATAGCGTTGGCGTCACCCCGTTTTCAGCCGACGGCATCCCTCACTCGAACTGGGAGAACCCCATGATCCCGACACACGGTCCCCGCAAGGACTGCGCACCCGTGAACGAACTCGCCGAAGCAGAGGCTCGGCTGTACGCACATTCGGTGTTGGAGAAGACGATATGAGCGCGCGTCCCAATCTCGCTTTGGAGGCCGCTCCGGATATGCGCGGCCTCGACTATTCGGCGCGACACGAGCGTTACTGGCGCCGTAATCTGGCCGTGTGCGTGTTCGGCTCATTCACCACGCTCGTCAGTCTGAGCATGCTGCTGCCGTTTTTGCCCATTTACGTCCAGCAACTCGGCGTGCAGTCGCAGTCCGCCGTCATTCAATGGTCGGGAATCGCGTTCGGCGCCACGTTTCTCGGTACGGCCGTCACCGCGCCCTTGTGGGGACGCCTCGCCGATCGCTATGGCCGCAAGCCGATGCTGGTGCGCGCGGCCGTCGGCATGGCGGTGGTGATGTCGTTGATCGGCATCGCCCACAACGTGCACGAACTCGTCGGCCTGCGCTTGCTGGCTGGACTCGTGGGCGGCTATTCGTCGGCTTCGACGGTAATGGTCGGTACGCAGGCTCCGAAAGCGCGCGCCGGTTGGGCGCTGGGCGTGCTCTCGACCGGTGCGCTCGCCGGCAATCTGATCGGGCCGCTCGTCGGCGGTTTTCTGCCGGGATGGCTCGGCATTCGCGGCACGTTCTTCGCAGGCGGCGCCATGATCGCGGTGGCCGCTTTGCTGACGATTTTCGTCGTCAAGGAAGATTTCGACCCGGCCACGCATTCAAGCCGGCGAGCCGCGGAACATGTGCCGGCGAGCACGCATCGCAACGATTACCCAGTGGTCGCCGCATTGCTGGTCACGGCGATGATGGTGCTGCTCGCCAATATGTCGATCGAGCCGGTCATCACGGTCTATGTCGGCAGTCTCGGCGTGCCGTCGCTTCATCTCGCCCGCGTGGCAGGTGTCGTAATGGCCTGTTCGGCTTTCGGCAGCATGCTGACGGCCGCGCGCCTCGGCGCGTTGGCCGATCGGATCGGCAGCTGGAACGTGATCGTCGCTTGCCTGGTGCTGACCGGTCTCGTGATGGTTCCGCAAGCGTTCGTTCACGCGTGGTGGCAACTGGCCGGATTGCGCGCGCTGATGGGCATGACGTTAGCCGGCCTCCTGCCTGCGATTGCGAAACTGGCGCGCCACGCAGTGGAAGAGCACAAGACCGGTCAGATGCTCGGTTATCTGCAGTCGGCGCAATTCAGCGGACAGGTGGTCGGTCCGATCATCGGCGGCGCGATCGCTGTTCATCTCGGGCTGCATGCCGTGTTCTTCGTGACCGGTTCGTTGCTGGTGGCGTGCGCCGCGCTCGCGCACTGGGCGCGTACCCGTCAGCGCGCGGTGCTTTGATCGGGGCGATCGCTCACCTCATTGACCTGCGACGGCTCCGCCCGACGGATTCCTCACCTTTGCGTGCAACTGCGCGCGAACCTCGTTCCCCACCGCCGGCGGCAACGGGATATAGTCCAGGTCCTCCGCGGCCTGGTCGCCGTTGGTTAGCGCCCAGTCCAGGAATTTCAGCGTTGCCTCACTGCGTTCCGGTTTGTTCAGCGTGCCATGTAGCAACACATACGTCGCGCCGACGACAGGCCACGCGTTCGCGCCCGGTTCATTGGTCAGCATTGGAACGAGAGATCTGGACCAGTCCGCGCTCGCGGCAGCGGCCTTGAATGTCTCGGGTCCCGGCTGAACCACGGTACCCGCGGCATTTTCCATGGCCGTGTACGACATATGATTCTGCTTCGTAAAATCCCATGCAACGTAGCCGATTGCGCCTGGCAGATGTTGCACGAAAGTGGCGACCCCTTCATTGCCTCTTCCGCCTATGCCGCGCGGCCAGCGCACTGAACTTCCCTCACCGACCCTGCTCTTCCACTCGGGGTTGACCTGCGCCAGATAATGCGTCCAGATCAGTGAGGTCCCGGAACCGTCGAGGCGACGCACAACGGCGATTGGCGCGTCAGGCAGCTTGAGCCCGGGATTGATGGCAGCAATGGCTGGAGCATTCCAACTGATGATTTTGCCGAGATAGATATCCCCAAGCACACGCCCCGAGAGAACCAGCTCACCGGGCTTGATACCCGGCAGATTGACGACCGGCACGACACCGCCGATCACCATGGGAAACTGGAGCAGGTCATTCCTGGCAAGCTCGTCGTCGCTGAGCGGCGCATCCGATCCGGCGAAATCCACCTGACTCTCCATGATTTCCTTCACCCCTTCGGTCGAGCCGACACCGCGATAGCTCACCGTGCCGCCGCCTGCCCGCTGGTATGCGCTGGCCCATTTCGTATAGATGGGTGCGGCGAAGGTACTGCCAGCGCCGGTGATGTCAGCGCTGTGCGCTGTGACCGACAAGAACGCGCCGATCACACCGGTCAACAGTGTTTGTGTATAACTCACGAAAGACCTCACTTTAGGTTTGTTGTTGAGGCTCATGAAGTGAAGCTCGCCGAGTAACGAAACCAGTTCTCCCCATTACAGGATGCTGAAGGTCGGGAGGCAAATTGAATCGCTCTATCACAGCCGCATTGCTTCCAACGCGATGCCGGCATGGTTTTGAAAATTGATACGCTGTAGGATTGAAATCGCAGTTTGCAAACCGCCTGACCCGCGCCACCTTACGTTCACCTCACTACCGTCCGCTTCGGGGACTCGATCGATTTGAACCGATGAACTCCACACCACCCATGCGCGACGTTGCTTCTGCAGAAGAGCGGGTTCCGGACGATTCCGGCAAACGCGGCGGGACCGTTTTGCCAGACATGCCGCCGGCCGTGGCCTTCTCGACACTGGTCACGCCAATGGTTGCGCAGGTGGCGCAACGCGTGGGCACTCTATGCGTCAGTGCCGATCCGGAAAGTCTGCACAAACTTCGTGTCGTACTGCGTCGTCTGCGCTCGCTGTGGTGGGCTTACGATCCGCTTATCGACGGATCGCGAGCGAGGCGACAGCGGCGCGAATTCAAGGCGCTGGCCGACTCCGCCGGTCAAACACGTGACTGGGATATCCTGAAACACTTACTGGCAGAGGAGACGGCAATGCCGCGTTCTTTTGCGGCGCTGATCGAAAGTGTCGATTTATTGCGCGGCGATGCGCTCCTGCACAGTCGCGCAACGATCGCCGACGCCAACGTTGAAGCAGTATTGAACCAGGCAATCGCGGGCGTGATGCAGCAACTCGAACCTCGTTCGTTTGACGAGTCGCTTTCGGTATTCGCCGCGAACCGTATTGCAACGGCCAGGAGGGCGCTGCGAAAACGGATGAAGCGTTTGCTTAGGGATCCCAATTCCGGATACGCGGAGTTTCACGAGGTCCGAATTGCCGCGAAAAAGGTGCGCTACCTGCTGGAGTTTTTTGCGCCCGTGATCGAGAGCGGAAACGGGATAGGCGTCGTCGAACTCACGCAAATACAGGACGAACTGGGAAAACTCAACGACGTCGTTGCGAGTGAATCGTTGCTTGTTACGCATGCGCTTCGCCTCGGCGAGCGCGGTATTGCAGACGATGCAATCGCGTATCTGAGGGATCTCAAAGGCGATCGCATGCAGAGCGCCGAAGCATTGTTACGCGCGCTCAGCGATAGGCTCGTTGACGAGCGTCCCGGCTTCGGCATCAACTAGCGGTACTGCGCGCAGCGCCACGAACGCAGAAATCGGGCGCATTGCTTCCCTCTGGCCTACCCTACCGTTCCTTGCGCCGGCGAAATGCCCACCATCCGGCCAGCCCTGTAAAACCGGCCACGAGTAACACCATCACCCAGAAGCCGTGCCGGTTTTCAGCGAGCGGAATACCACCCACATTCATTCCGAAAAAACCCGCGACGATATTGATCGGCATAGCCAGTACCGTCACCAATGTCAGCGTGAAGAGCGTGCGATTGTTCTGCTCTTCCAGACGGGAAATGATCTCCTCCTGCAACAGCCTGACCCGTTCGATCAGACCGGCCACATCCGAGAGAACCACCGAAAACTCCTCGGTCGACTCGCGCAGATCCTGCACGTCATCTGAATGAAGCCAGCGCGGCGGTCTCGCCAGCAGCCGGAAGATCGCGCCAGGTTCAGGCGCGAGCATGCGTTGCAAACGCGTCAGCATACGACGCATCGCGCCCAGATCGATGCGGTTCTGCGTCGGCCGTTGCGACAGGAATCGATCCTCTATCCGGTCGACGTCGGCGCTGGTTCGGCGCACGATCTGCACGAGCAGGTCGGCCTGATCGCGCATCAGGTGAACCAGCAATTCCGCCGGAGACCTGAAAAGCTCGCCTTCCCGAACCGACGCGCGCAATCTGTCGACCGAACGCAGTGGCTTCAGACGCGCGGTCACGATAATCCGCTGGTTCGCGTAAATCCACAGCGTCGCTATTTCGGAGGGAATGAACTCGAGATTGAACATGACGTCGTTGACGACCGCGCGCAGCGCGCCGTCCGCATGCTCGATACGCGTCGAGTGCGAGCCTTCGCGCAAGGCATCGAAAAAAGTCTCGGGTAGATCGAGTTGCGCTCTCATCCAGCGTTCGCTCGCACTATGCGCCAGATTGAAGTGAAGCCAAAGAAACTCGCTCCCTTCTCTTGCGGTGCCGTTCGCGTCGTGCGCCTGTAACCATTCGACGACTTCATCCGCGTCGACGGGCCGGCCGGCATGAGTCGAAGAAAAGAGAAAGCCACAGACCATGCCGGACGAGTCGGCGCCGTAGGTTTGCAGTAGCAGGTCAGATTTCATAAGTCATTCAGCGTTTGCTTCCCATGCGGGTTTGGCATATCCAGTAATTGCCGGCCGATAGTGGAAGCATGACGATCGCCCACCGATGCCGGCCGCAGGCGTCGCACGGATTGAACTGGATGCAAAGGCCCGAGCATATCGCGACCCATCAAAAGAAGGTTAACGTGGTCGTTCTCGCTCGATCGACCTGGATGATCCTTATGATTCCGCAGTCGAATCATTTAACCTGAACGGTCACGAGAACGTCATATTTCAGCCTTAAGTTGCAGCCCATCGAAGGCGACCTCATCGCCACAAGGAGTCTCGACATGAAACTCAAGCAACTTACGCTGTTTCTGTGTGCGCTGTGTGCCAGCGCCGCGCACGCCGCCGACATAACCGGCGCCGGCAGTACTTTCGCCGCGCCGATTTACACAAAATGGGCCGATGCCTATCAGAAAACAGGCGGCGGCAAGGTCAACTATCAGGGCATTGGTTCGTCGGGCGGTATCAAGCAGATCATCGCGAAGACCGTGGATTTCGCCGGTTCGGACGCGCCGCTGAAAGACGACGAATTGGCCAGGAACGGCCTGTTCCAGTTCCCCACGGTGGTCGGCGGCGTGGTGCCGGCGATCAACGTGCCGGGTCTGAAGGCCGGCGAACTGGTGCTGTCGGGTCAAGTGGTCGGCGACATCTATCTGGGCAAGATCAAGAAGTGGAACGATCCCGCGATCGTCGCGCTGAACCCGAAAATCAAGCTCCCTGATACCGACGTCGCGGTGGTGCGCCGCGCCGACGGTTCGGGCACGAGTTTCATCTGGACGAACTACCTCTCCAAGGTGAATCCGGAGTGGAAATCGAAAGTGGGCGAAGGCGCTACGGTGAACTGGCCGACCGGCACCGGCGGCAAGGGCAACGACGGCGTGGCGGCATTCGTGCAGCGTCTGCCGGGCGCGATCGGCTACGTCGAGTGGGCCTATGCGAAGCAGAACCACATGACCTACGCCGCGCTGAAAAATGCATCGGGGACCGTGGTCGAGCCGTCGACCGACACGTTCAAGGCGGCAGCGGCGGGCGCCGATTGGTCGAAGTCGTTCTATCAGATCCTCACGAACGAGCCGGGCAAAAACGCGTGGCCGGTGGTCGGCGCGACGTTCGTGCTATTGCATACGACGCAGGACAAAGCACCGCAAGGCGCGGAAACGCTGAAGTTTTTTGATTGGGCCTTCAAGAACGGCGGCAAGGCAGCCGACGATCTCGACTATATTTCGCTGCCCGAGTCCGTGACGGCCGAAATCCGCTCGCAGTGGAAACAGAAGGTCAAGGACGCGTCAGGCAAGCCTGTCGCGCCCTAGGCTGCGGATAAATCCGGCGCGCGCCGTTCATCACCACGCAACCGACCATTCAGCGCTTGTCAGGTCACGACCTTCGACATCACCGCCGTGGCCGGGTCATAGCGGTAGCCCTTTTGCGCGAGCTGGTGGCTCATCGTCGAGCTGATCAGTTTCTGCTGGGTCTCTCTGGCGATCAACTCGTGATCCGGCTTGAGGCGCTCCAGTTCGGATGAAAGCCGTCTGACGAGCGCCACCTCACCGGTGCTGCGTGCGTCGATGAACAAGATCCTCTCGCTCGCCAGACCAAGCCGCTGTTTGAGGTCTTTCGCGTGGGCGACCCATTGTTCCGCCGTGCCGCGAAGCTCGCTGAGCGCCTTTGCATGAGCTTTGGCCTGCGCTGATATCTGGCGTTGCAACGCCGCGATCTCCTCCGCGCTCTCGGCCCCGTCGGTTCGAGCTTGTTGTGCAATGGCTTCGGCTTGCGCGGCCAGCCGTTGCTCCAGTTGCGCAACCTGCTGTTCGGCGGCCTCTGCGCGGTCTCTCGCGGCAGATGCATCCTGCGATAGCCGAGCCAGGTCGGCGCTCGTGGCCACCTTCGCCTCGTTCATGCTCTCGATCTGCCGCCGCGTCTCTTCCAGTTCCAGCGTGACGCGCTGCAGTTCGCTAAGGTGAGCCGACGTTTCGTCGGCCCGCGCCGCGGCTGCCTGATGCTCCGCTGCCAGCGCAGCGCGAGCTTGCTCCAGTTCGCCCTCCAGCGCGGCGAGTTGTGTGAGGCGCTCGCTTGCCTGCGCCTCGGCGGCTTTCGCGTGCGCCAACGCCGCACCCAACTCCGTCGACAACTGTGCCGCTTCTTCCGTTTTGGCTTGATGGGCGTCGTTCAAACTGAGGAACTGCTGCTGCGCCTGGTCGCGTTCCTGAGTGGCGCGCGCTATTTCTTCGTTCTTGCTCGACACGGTTGCGGACAACTCTGCTCGTGCCTTGCGCTCTTCGTCCAGCAATGCCGTCATGGCTTGCTGATCGGCAGCGTGTGCCGTTACGCGCTGCGTGAGTTCTTCAACACGTGCCTGTGCCGCTTGCGCAAGTGATGTCGCCGCGTTCAGTTCGTCGGCGAGCCGCGTCACTTCTTCTGACTTTGCCTGATGGGCGTCGCGCAGAGCGGCGATCTGCTGCCGCGCCTGCTCGTGCTCCTGAGTGGCTCGCGTGATTTCGTCGTTCTTGCCGGAGATGACCGCGTTCAGTTCATCACGTGCTTTGCGCTCTTCTTCCAGCGACGCATTCACCGCGGTCAGATTGGCCTGATCCGCCGACGCACGCTGCACGAGTTCTTCTACACGCACCTCGGCTGCCTGGGCGCGTGACATCGCCGCACTCGCTTCCTGTGACCAGCGCGTCGCTTCCTGCGAGCTTGCCTGATAAGCGGCGTCCAACGTCGCGACCTGCTGCAACGCCTGATCGCGCTCGTGCGTGACTCGCGTTACTTCATCGTTCTTGCTCGAAACAATTGCTGCCAATTCTTCACGAGCCTTGCTCTCTACTTCGAGCGATGCCTTCGTCGCTTCGAGCGATGTCGTCGTCGCTTCGAGGCTGGCATCTTGCGACGCTACACGCTGCGCAAGTTCTTCCACGCGCGCTTCCGCGACCTGTGCACGCGACGCAGCCTCGCTTGCCTCTTGCGACCATTGCGCGACTTCTTGCGACTTGGCCTGATAGGCGTCGCGTAGAGTGGCGATTTCCTGCTGAATCTGATCGCGCTCCCGAGTGACGCGCGTGACTTCATCACTCTTGCTTGCGACATCCGCCGACAACTCTTCACGAGCTTTGCGTTCTTCTTCGAGCGATGCGTTCGCCGCTTCCAGGTTGGCGTGGTCCACCGACGCACGCTGCGCGAGTTCTTCAACGCGCGCCTCGGCCGCCTCAGCACGCAATGCGGCCGCGCCTGCCTGCTCCGACCAGTGCGTCGCTTCTTCTGTCTTCGCCTGACAGGCATCGCTCAATGTTGCGATCTCCTGCCGCGCCTGATCTCGCTCCTGAGCGACCTGAGCAACTTCATTGTTCTTGCTCGCGAGCGCCGTGGCCAACTCTTCGCGCGCGAGGCGTTCCTCGTCGAGCAATGCCCTCATGGCCTCCAGATCGGCGTCTTGTGCAGACACACGCTGAGCGAGTTCTTCGACATGAGCTTCAGCTGCCTCCGCCCGGCCCGCAGCGGTTGCGAGTTCCGTTTCGAGGCGCAGAGCGGTACTTTCCGAGGCACTCAGCGCCTCCGTCAGCGCGACGACCCGATTGCGCCCCGTTTCGACGTCGTCGATCGTTTTCTGATACTCGGAGAGGGCTTCGTCCCGTTCCGCGCGGGCCGCTTCGAGGTCCTGGTTCACTGCAGCCAAACGCTGATTGAAAGCCCGTTCGGCATCGTGCTGGGATGCCGTCCAGATGCGATCCGCCGCGCTCATCACTGTCTCAGCGAGGCCCTCCGGCAACCCGGGCTGGACCTGCGGTGCCGGCGTTTCGGCCTGCCGCGCTTCGCGCCAGCGCTGCAAGGCCGCGACGATCGACGCAAGCGAACCGCCGCGAACCTCTTTCCAGATCGTCACCGGCGAAACTCTTCTGCCTTCTTCGACCATGCGATCGGCGATGGCGGCGATCTGTTCATCGGTGATTGTGTCTGCGTCCGTGGACATAAGCGCCTCAAGAATCAATGTAACGGGGCGAAAGGTTAAATCTTCAATACGTTACTACGTCTGCAGACGTCCGGCGACGTTCGCAATACAAGGCAAATGACAGGTAGCCTGACGCGGATGGCATCTTATAGCTCAATGACTTTTTCGAATCCGGGGAACAACGGACCATAACGCGGCCAAATCGCCGCGCAATGCCTGTCCGAGACGGGTACTAGCGATACTGGTAGAAGCTCCCGCCTTGTTGGCCTGCGGCGACGTTGCAACAATGCAGACGAATCGATTGGCCCGCCCTTGGGCGTGAACGCCACGAACCGGCATCGGCACGATGCATCTGATTCACGCAACTTCACCGAGGCATACGGCAATGCGTATTTCGTTTTTGCACACGATGGACGGGAACCGGCAAGTCTTTGAGCAGGCCGCAAAAGCACTCGGCATGCGTGCTGATGATCTTCACCACGAAGTGAGAGCGGATCTGCGCGAGGCGGTCGGTCTGGCAGGGACGTTCTCACACGAATTGAAAGCCGAAACAAACCAGCGTCTTCTCGCGCTGGCAGCCCATTCCGACGCCGTTATTCTGACTTGCGCCACGCTTGGGGCGGCCGTGGCGGATATCGTGAGTCCACCGGTGCCCATCGTCAGGGCGGATATCGCCTTGGCCGCTGCGGCAGCGGAACTGGGCGGGAAAATCGTCGTGTTATGTGCCGCTGACTCTGCAATCGAATCCACCAGAATGCTGTTTGCGGAGCACATACACGGAACCGGTGCGTCAGTGGAGGTCGTTCACCTTCCTCAGGTTTGGGCACGGTTCAAAGCGGGTGATCTCGAAGCGTGCCTCGCTGCAACCGCATTGGCCGCGGAAGACGCATACGAGGCGGGCGCGACGGTTGTCGCATTCGCTCATCCGTGGATGGCGCCCGGCGCGGACCTCGTTCGAACGGGAAAGCGGCCGCTCGATAGTCCGAGCGCGGCGCTTCGCGCTGCAATGCAACGGTTCGGCGAACACCCGAGCGACGCCTGACCACGAGCGGCACTCAATCAGCCATCACAGGCTTAAGCCCGCAATAGCTTCGCCAATCAAAATAAATCTAAAGGCGAAGCGATTATCTCGCCCGGGATATGAAAGAGACGCGCCGCCGAACTGGTCACGCGACACCTGCAATGCGCCACCCAGTCTGCACCCGCGGAAGTTTCCGATGAGAAAAGCGCCTGGATGCTTCTCCGCCACCGATCAACCTCAACAGGGCCGTCACTCAGGCCATGCACAAGCGATCCGGGCATTTTCCGCGGGCGCGGCGGCAGACGTCCCACCGCCTTCCGATCGGGACCCATCGCGCCAAATGTTATTATCGGAAACAACACCGTCCCCTCAAAGCGTGCATTCGAAGCATCAAGCCCTATGGACACCCATCTCGCCAAATCCGCCGACCCGTCCACCACCGACCTCGGCCGCCGCGTCCGCGCCGCCCGCCAGGCGCAGGACCTGACGCTGGAAACCGCCAGCCGCCTCTGCGGCGTTTCGCGCTCGACGCTCTCCAAGGTCGAAAACGGCCTGATGTCCCCCACGTTCGATGTTCTGCAAAAAATTGTGCTCGGACTGAAGATCGAGATCGGCGAGCTGTTCGGCTCGACGCCGAAAGTCAGCGCCAGCGGCCGCCGCGCGCTCACCCGCAAGGGCGAAGGCCAGCGCCATGCCTATCGCGGCTACCAGATGGAACTGCTTGCCACGGACCTCGCGCACAAAGCGATGCTGCCGTTTCGCATCCGCATCTCCGCGCACACGCTCGACGCCTTCGACGACTGGGGTCGTCACGAAGGCGAGGAATTTCTGTATGTGATCAGCGGCAGCGTGTGCCTGTATTCGGAGCTGTATGCGCCGACGCACCTGAACGCCGGCGACAGTCTCTACTTCGACAGCCGCACCGGCCACGCGGCGGTCTCCACGAGCGAAGAAGACGCCGAAGTATTGTGGATGGCCACCAGCGCCGACATCCCGCACACCCCGCCCGCCACCGAATCGACAAAGAAGTGACGCACGCCTCCACACCGCGCAGCAACGCGGCCTAACGAGCCGCCAACGCCCGCTGAGCGAGTTGCGCAATATGCATTGCGTGACGCCCCGTGCCTTGCTCGATCTGTTCGCGGCAACTGAAGCCATTGGTCAGCACGATCGTGTCCGCGGCCGCGTCGCGCACCGCCGGAAATAGTTTGTCTTCGCCGATCTTTTCGGAAAGCGCGTGGTGCTCTGCGTTGAAGCCGAACGATCCCGCCATGCCGCAGCATCCTGTATCGAGAAGCTTCCATTTCACGCCGAGCTTGTTCAGCAACGCCGTGTCGCCCTGCATGCCGAACAGCGCCTTTTGATGACAATGCCCGTGCACGATCACGTCGGCGGTCAGCGTCGGCCAATCGAACGGCTGCCGCGCGACGAAATCGGAGAACAGGAACGTCTGCGCGGAGAGCTTCTTCGCTAACGCATGACCGGGCAGTTGCTTCAGCAATTCGTCCTTGAATACCGACAAACAACCCGGTTCGAGACCGACCAGCGGCACGCCCGCGGCGATATCGTCCGCGAGGTCGTCAAGGATGTGCGCGAGAAGTTCGCGCGCACGTTCGAGCAGGCCAAAGTCATAGAGTGGACGCCCGCAGCACAGCCGGTTCTTCGGCAACACGACGTGCCAGCCCAACTGCTTTAAAACGTCGGCGGCGGCTTCAGCGACCTCGGGCGTGAAGTGATCATTGAAAGTATCGACCCACAGAATGACCTTTTTTGCTTCGCCGCGAGAGGCGGACGCTGTTTGCGGCGCACGCCGTGCGATCTGCCTGTAAGTGGCGCCTGCGAACCGTGGCAGTTCGCGCGCTTGCGCCACGCCTGCCACCCACTTGCCGAACGAAGCCAAGCCCGGCGCCGACGTCATGAAGTTCGTCAAACGCGGGAAGCGCGCCGCCCACGGCGCCCATTCACCGATGCGCCCCATGAACAGCGCCTGCCGTGGCCGTCGATTCGTCTCGTAGTAATGTGAAAGAAATTCGGCTTTGTATGAAGCCATATCCGTATGCGTCGGGCAATCCGATTTGCAGCCCTTGCACGCAAGGCATGTATCCAGCGCTTCTTTCACTTCGCGGCTTTGCCAGCCATCGACGATCACGTCGCCTTGCAGCATTTCCCAGAACAGATGCGCACGGCCACGGGTCGAATATTTCTCTTCGCGGGTCGCGCGATAACTTGGGCACATCGTGCCGCCTTCGAGCGAACGGCATTTGCCCATGCCAATGCATCGCTCGATCTCGCGCTGAAAGCCGTCGCCTTCCTGGCTGGCAAAGGTGAGCCTGGTTTGCAACGTGACAGGTTGATAGGCGGGACCCATGCGCAGATTCTCGTCGGCGCGATACGCATGCACGACCTTGCCCGGATTCAGACGATTGGCCGGATCCCAGATCGCCTTGAACTGTTCCATTGCCTGCATCAGCTCGGCGCCGTACATGATCGGCAGAAACTCGGCTTTGGCCTGGCCGTCGCCGTGTTCGCCCGAGAGCGAGCCGCCGAATTCGACCAACAGCTCGGCCGCTTCGCGCAGAAACTTGCGCCAAGTCGAGATACCTTCCGCGCTGCGCAGATCGAACGTGATGCGCGCATGCACGCAGCCATCGCCGAAATGACCATAGAGGCTCGTCTCGTAACCATAGCGATCCACCAGCGACTGGAACGCGCGCAAATAATCGCCGAGACGCAGCGGATCGACCGCCGCATCTTCCCAGCCGACCACCGGATCAGGCGTGCCGGAATCGACAGACAACGCCACCGCCGAGGCGCCGGTCTCACGAATCGACCATACCTTGGCCTGTAATGCGCGATCTTCGACGAGCATCGCCGAGACATTCGGCCCCGCCTCGCCCGAGCGAAAATAGGTGGCAGCGGCTTGCGCTTGTAGCATCACCGCCTCTTGCGTCTCCGCGCCGAATTCGAGCACGACCCACGCATCGCCTTCGGGCAGCAACGCGATCTCGTCCTTCTTCAACCCGCGCGCCTCCAGCCCGCGAATGATTGCGCGGTCGAGTCCTTCGATAGCGATCGGCCCGCAGCGCATGAAATGCGGCACGGCATCCGCCGCCGTGTAGATATCCGTGAAGCCGACCACCACGATCACGCGCTTCGCAGGACTCTTCACGAGGCGCACTTTCGCCTGCAATGTCACCGCGCAGGTGCCCTCGGTGCCGACCAGGGCACGCGCCACGTTGAAGCCGTTTTCCGGCAGCAGTTGATCGAGGTTGAAGCCCGACACGCGCCGTTTGATCTGCGGGAATTTCGCGCGGATCTGGTCAGCGTAGGTATCGCGCAACCGTTTCAACGCGGCGTAGATTTCGCCTTGGCGACCGCCTGCCGCGATGATGCGTTCGAGTTCGCTCTCGGATGTCGGACCGACCCAGAAACGCGCGCCGTCGAAGGTCGCAATCTCCAGCGCCTCGACGTTTTCGACGGTCTTGCCGGCCATCACCGAATGGGCGCCGCACGAGTTGTTGCCGATCATGCCGCCGAGCGTGCAGCGGCTGTGTGTAGCCGGATCGGGTGCGAACGTGAGGCCATGCTGTTCGGCGGCATCGCGCAAGGTATCGCAGACCACGCCCGGCTCGACGATCGCGACGCGCGCGACCGGATCGACCGACACGACACGGCTCACATATTTGCTTGCGTCGACCACCACCGCGACGTTCACGCATTGGCCGTTCTGCGAGGTGCCGCCGCCGCGCGCGAGAAACGGCACGTCGTTGCGACGACAGGCGGCGAGTGTCGCCAATAGATCGTCGACATCCGCGGGCACGACCACGGCGAGCGGCACTTGCCGATAGTTCGACGCATCTGCCGCATACAACGCTTTGGAGCCCTGATCGAAGCGCACTTCGCCGCGCACATGGCTGCGCAAATCGGCTTCGAGCGCCTGCATCACGGCGGCGCTGCCTGCGAAAGGCGTAGCAACACGCAGCGCATTCTTCGGCGCGCGACGGCCGGCGTCGTCCAACCCGTTCAGGCCCGCGCCCTGCTCTTCATCCAATGACGTTCCCACCGCGCTCCCCGTTTCTCGTGCCTGGACCGCCGCCCTGCGCTCAGGCAGCCTGGCTCGCGGTCATCTTGAAGATGCCCTGTGCGTTGCCCGCGTCGAAACGCAGGTCCGTTTCCCAGCGACGCGCGTCCTGATCGAAAGTCCGCTTGCGCGTGATGAACTCGTAGAACGAGCCCGGCACTTCGCGCGTCACCACGCTTGCGTCAGCCGCACGAAACTCGCGCAGCACCGTGTCCGCGCGATACGCTGTCTGAAACACGCGGCCCGAGCGCGAACGCTCCACTTCCGGTTTCATCGGACGGCCCTTGGCCTTCTCGTCGTCGGAGAGTTGAAAGACGTCCGCGACGCGATCGGTGGCGTGGTTGAACGCATTGCCTTCGGTCGCGATCCACGCCATTTCCGGCGATTCCTTCAACAATACTTCGTAATCGGCTTCGCGTGGCGTCTCGTGCTGGCGCGCGAATGCGCCGACGATGACCGGCAGCAGTTCATGGGCCGCCTCGAGCGGCAGCACGCCGTCGCGCTCGAGCTCCCACAACTGGCCGACAGCGCGCGGCGTCAACGGATCGCGCGACTGGCCGATCACGTTGGTCACCGCCTGTTGAAACTCCGCCGAGAACCGCTCGGGATGCAGCTCGCTCACGAAGAACTGGGCGATCTCATCGGGCGCGTCGTCATGCGCCCACGCGCGCCCGGTCATGCCGAGACGATCGAGCGGATACCGGCCGTTGATGCTGAAGCCGAGCGGACGCAGAATGCGGGCAAATGCGGCTTCGCCAGTCGGCAGCGCGCCGCTGTGCGGCCAGCGCACCGTGCGCAGCGCGCCGTGGTCGAAGTACACGCTGCCGCCCGCCGCGACCGTCTCTTCCGTGTAGCGGCGGCCATTCGCCGAGCGCGCCAGCAGATCCTCGAAGAGCGCCATGTTCATCGCCTGCGCGAGTTCGGCGCGCGTGACGATGCCGTCTTCCCATTCGTTGAGGATCTGCGGATGATTCAGCGTCGCAAAGAGCCGGGCGGTTTTGTCGGCGCCGAGCAGCGTCAGCAGCAGTTGTTCGAGATTCGCATTCTTGATGTTTGGCATATCGGTTCTCTAAATGACTCTACGCGCGCTATCTGACGTGCTGGAGTGCCACGCCGGTCGGCTCGCAAGGCACAGAACGGCATGATCAAAGGCGTGATTATTCAAAACGCCAGGGTCGCCGTAAAGAGAGATAAAATCGCCACTTAATGCGTTTTTGGAATCAACGTGCGAAAGTTCAAGATCCCCAACATGGGTGCGCTGCTCGCTTTCGAAGCGGCCGCACGGCACGAGAGCTTCACGCACGCGGCGCGCGAACTCTTCCTGACCGAAAGCGCGGTGTCGCGGCAAATCAACACGCTGGAAAGCAACCTTGGCGTGCGGTTGTTCGTGCGCGTCAAACAGCGCGTGGTGCTGACCAAGGCAGGCAAGGTTTATAGCGCGCAGGTGCGGCGCTCGCTGGAACAGCTCGATCGCGACACGCTGTCCATCATCGCGCATGGCAGTGGCGGCGGTTATCTGGAACTGGCTGTTCTGCCGACTTTCGCGTCGCAATGGCTGATTCCGCGGCTCGCGGCATTCAACGCGCAGTATCCGGACGTGCGCGTGAACATGGGCGTGCGAACCGGCACGTTCCCGTTCGCCGAGACCCATTTCGAGGCCGCGATTCATTACGGCAAGCCCACATGGCCGGGCACGTCGGCGGATTTTCTGTTCAGCGAAGAGGTCGTGCCGGTGTGCGCGGCGAGCCTGCTGAAGCGGCCTGTGCAGAACGCCGCCGATCTTCTCGACTATCCGCTCGTCCACTCCACTACCCGGCCCGACGGCTGGGCAGCATGGTTCGCCAACATGGGCGTCGAGGACAACCGGACCATGCAGGGCGTGCGCTACGAACTCCACACCATGCTGATCAGCGCGGCGGCCGCCGGCCTCGGTATCGCGCTGGTGCCGCGCTTTTTCGTCGACGCGCAGCTCGAACAACTAGGGCTCGTGATCCCGCTCGATGCCCCTGCGGTCGCCGATTCGGCGTACTACCTCGTCTATCCGACCGAGTTGAGTCACGGCAAGCCGCTGGCGAGTTTCCGCGAGTGGCTGTTGCACGAAGCCGCGGCCTACAGCGCGGTGAATCCCGAGTTGGCAGCCCCGCCCGATACCGATTGACCGCGTATCGGATGAAGCATCACGCGCCGGTTTGTTCGCGCGCCTGGGCCAACGCGCTCAGATTGCCTTCGCCGAAGCCGTGGTGACCCTGGCGCTGCACGATCTCGAAGAAGATTTCGCCGGCTCGGCGGCGCACGAAGGTCTGGAAGAACAGCAGCGGCACACCGTCGGCGCCGATTTCGCCGTCTACCAGAACGTGCGTGCGCTTGAGCCGCTCGACGTCGAGCCCGTGGCCCGGCAAGCGCGCGTCGAGTTGATCGTAATAGCGCGGCGGCGGTTCGACGAACTCCACGCCGTTCGCGAGCAACTGCTCGACGCACGCGAAAATGTCGTCGGTTGCGAGCGCGATATGCTGCACGCCTTCGCCCGGATGGTCCGGCAGATACTCGTGCATCAGGCTGGTCCGGCGCGTGCCTTCCTCATACAAGGGCACGCGGATCGCGCCGCACGGCGACACCATCACGCGCGATTCCGCCGATACATGCCAGTTGGCGTGCAGCTCGTGAATCTCGCGGAAGTTGAGCAGGTCGCGATAGAAGTCGAGCCATTCCTGCATGCGGCCCTCGCCGACCGTTTGCGTCAGATGATCGACGGCGACGAGGCCCGTACCCGTGTGGCTCAAGTCGGCCTGCGCCGTGTCGATCTGAATGGGCCGGAAGTCGATATCGAAGATCGAGATGTCGCCAAGGCCGCCGCGCTGGCCGCCGCGGCCGCGCCAACGGTCGACGAAATAGATATGCGAGTCGCCTATGCCCTGAATAGCCGGAATCAGCAACTCGCCGGCGCCGGTCTTCTCGCCTTCGAATGCCCATGCGCCGAGTTCGATCGCACGGTCGAAAGCGCGCTGCGCGTCGGCCACACGAATGCCGATCGCGCAGATGCCCGCGCCGTATTCCTCGGCATAGCGCGCGGCGAACGAATCCGGCTCCGCATTGATGAGGAACTGCATCTCGCCCTGGCGATACAGCGTGACGTCTTTGCTGATGTGGCGCGCAATCGCCTTGAAGCCGAGTTTGGTGAAGGTTTCGCCGAGCGCTTGCGGATCGCGCGCGGCGAACTCCACGAATTCGAGGCCGGCGGTGCCGAGCGGATTGTGCTCAGGTGCCGACACGGCGCGCAGCGCGGCGTCTGGAGTGGGCAAGTCGCTGGGCATGGCAATCTCCTTTACAGTCTTTCGACGCTGTTTCCGGCGTTTCCGATGTTCGATGCTGATCTTCGCTGCAAGCCGCCGATGATCCGCATGCGCCGCAGCAACGCGGGCCGCGACGGCTTTTGCACCGTGTTTGTACACCGGCTAGCAGTCCGTTCGCAACCTTCATTTTGTACTGGATAGTTCACAGGGCGCGCAGCGGCTCATCCGGCCGTCCCACCATGCTCGCGCCCGACCACATGCCGACCTGAAGCGGGACGCCCTATTTGCGGCCCCGTTTCCGCACTCCTTTACCCGCTGCCTCGTCAGCCGCCTTGTCCGCATTGGCCACCATGCGCTGCTGCGCAACCTCGCGCACCGCATCGATAAACGCCCGCCCAGCCGGCGACGGCTGCGTGTCCGAGCGCCGGATCAAGCCGACCGGCTCACCGGTGCCGGCAAAGGGCAACGGCAAACGGACCAGCATGCCATGCGCCAGTTCATATTCGACCGCGCTCAGCGGCACGAACCACACCGCGCTGTTCTCCAGCGCCAACGCGCGGCCCGTGGAAACCGACAATACTTCCACGAACGCCGACAAAGGCGGCACGCCCCATGCGCTCAGCAAACTTTCCGCCGACTGCCGGATCAACGTGCCGAACGGCGGCAACACCACGGGAAATTCTTCGAGCGAGGTGGCCGGCAAACCCGCACCCAGCGCCAACGGATGCCCGGCCCTGACCACCGCGATCAACGGCTCGCTGAACAGTTGCTCGAAACTGAGCCCGACCATCCGCTCGGGATCGGCCAACCGACCGATGGCAAATTCGATCGTGCCCGCTTTCAGGCGCTCGAGCAATTCCGGGTTGGCGCCGGTCGCGAGGCGCACGATCACACGTGGCCAAAGCGCGGCAAACTGCTTCAGCACCGGCGGTATCAAAGCCGCCGCGACGGTCGGCAGAATGCCGATTTCCAGCGTGGCCGCGGCCGCGCCTTCCGCACGCGCGAGCAGATCGACACCCTGCCGCAGCGCGCTCACACAGGCGCTCGCGTGCGGCATGAAGAGCTGGCCCTCGCGGGTCGGCACGGCGCCGTGACGGCCGCGCTCGAACAGCTTCACGCCGAGAATCGCTTCGAGTTCGGCGACCGTCTTGGAAACGGCGGGCTGGGTGATCGACAGGCTGTCGGCGGCCCGCTGGACGCTGCCGAACTGCGCAACGGCCAGAAAGCACTGAAGATGACGGAATTTGACGCGGCTATCCGCGAGACTGCGTTGCATAACGGGAGGTTATACGAAAAGGGCGAAAACGTCATTTTGCATAACCTCTCAGCTTGGATAAAGTCTCTCCATCAATCTGTATTTCACAATTCCTCCAAGGAGACACTGATGGACGATTCCTTTCTCACCGCGCGTGATTTCGCGTCGCATCCCCCGTATATCTATCCCGGCTACGGTTCCTCGGTTAAACGCGGCCCTACGCGTCCGCTGATTCCGCTGAAGGAAAAGCTGCGCGACCAGCATGTGCCGGTCTACGGCACCGAAGACCTCGGCGCGCTCGATCACGATCTGACGCGCAACGCCGTGCGCAACGGCGAGCCGCTTGGCGAGCGCATCATCGTGACGGGCCGTGTGCTCGACGAAGGCAACCGCCCGGTGCGCAATACGCTGGTTGAAATCTGGCAAGCCAACGCCGCCGGCCGTTATGTGCACAAGGCTGACCAGCACGACGCTCCGCTCGACCCGAATTTTCTCGGTGCAGGCCGCTGCATCACGGACAACGAAGGCCGCTACCGTTTCCTGACGATCAAGCCGGGCGCGTATCCGTGGGGCAACCATCCGAACGCGTGGCGCCCGAACCATATCCACTTTTCGCTGTTCGGCGACCACTTCGGCTCGCGCCTCGTCACGCAGATGTACTTTCCCGGCGACCCGCTGCTGGCGTTCGACCCGATCTTCCAGGGCACGCCCGAGGATGCCCGTGACCGCCTGATCGCGAACTTTTCGCTCGACACCACGCAGGAAGCCTATGCGCTCGGCTACGACTTCGACATCGTGCTGCGCGGCCGCAACGAAACTCCGATGGAGCGCTAAGCCATGACCACTCTCAAACAAACGCCTTCGCAGACGGTTGGACCCTACTTCGCGTACGGTCTGTGCCCGCAGCAATACGATTTCGACTTCAAGAGCCTGTTTACGCCCGTTCTGGCCGACCGCGAAGCGGCCGGCGAGCACATCACGATTGTGGGCCAGGTGTTCGACGGCGACGGCAAGGTAATCGGCGACGCCATGCTCGAAGTGTCGCAAGTGGACGCGAATGGCCGCTTCCCGGAGTCGCGTGAGGAAATTCTGAAGACGGGCTTTCGTGGCTTCGCGCGCGTCGGCACCGGCACGGATCCGCACAAGCGCTTTGTGGTCGAGACGGTCAAGCCCGGCCGCGTCGGCCCGGATGAAGCACCGCACCTCAATGTGGTCGTGACGATGCGCGGCATGCTGCTGCACACCTTCACACGCGTCTATTTCGAGGACGAAGCCGCAGCGAACGAGAAAGACCCGGTGCTGGCAGCGGTTCCGGCGGACCGCCGCAGCACGCTGATTGCACGCCGCGAGCCGAATGTAGCGAACGTTTACCGTTTCGATATCTACATGCAGGGCGATAAGGAAACCGTCTTTTTCGACCTGTAATACGGTTTTTCTACACTTTCATATTGCTTTCACATACACTGAGCATGATCCTTCTAGCGAGTGGATCGCGAAACTCCGAGTAGTTGAGCCCGCCTTGCGCGGGCTTTTTTTTGATCTTTGGATACCGAAGCAATCGGCACCCATACGCCGCGCACGCCCTCAGCAGCGGAAGTGATCGATGTTCTGTCCAGCGTAAATCGCCCGCGCGAGCCAGTCCGGTTTATCGCCGTGACCGTCCCACGTATGGCCGTAGGCGTCGCGATACATCACGGCCCGGGTCGCGGCCGCATCGGCTTCAATCGATTCCGCGAGCGCTTCCATCGTAATGCCGTATTCATCCATTCGCCTGTGGATCCACACGATCAGGCGCTCACGTGCGTTTCCATCGAGGTCGAGCAACCGTTGTTCTTCTCGCTCTTTCATCATGTGTCGGTATCGCGGCTATTCACGCTCGCGTTAGAAAAACAAAGGCTTCGCTAAATAACGCGAAGCCTATGCGTGATTCAGATGGCTCGAGTGCGGATCGAACTCACCATACCTCTTCCCATGCGTAAACATTCGCACCTGGAAAACATGCCCGATAAATCTTGGATTATGGGGATTCGCCGGCAACTGGATCAATTGCACTCGTGTCTCGCCCTTCGTTCAGGGCTGCTTCAGCGTATGGAAAGGAATTCTAGCATCCAATTTCTTCTGCTCGCAGCAATGGCTGTTAGTCCGCGATGCGAGGCTTTTCAATTCCGGCCGGTTTAATCAATGTAATGTCGCAAACCCACGCGAATAGGCCTCGTCATGAAATGAGTTGGCAACAAACTCAAGGCGCAAATCTCCGCGCTCTCATGCTATGTTCCACTGACTAACACGCCTGCACATAGGAGAGAGCCGATCATGTCCGCTTCTACCGCCATCATCACCATCCTCGCCGCACTCCTGTTGGGCGCGATGAGTCCGGGGCCGAGCTTCGTTATCGTCGCCCGCAATGCGATCGGATTGTCGCGCGGCGATGGGCTCGCCACCGCGATCGGCATGGGCGTCGGCGGCGTTTTCTTCAGCGGCATCGCGCTGCTCGGCCTCTACACGTTGCTGGCCAGTGTCGAATGGCTCTACGTGGGACTGAAAGTGGCTGGCGGCCTCTATCTGATTTACCTTGCGTCGAAAATCTGGCGCGGCGCCGCCAAACCGCTTGCCTTCGATACGACGCAAGCCGTCCCGGCCAATGCACGCAAATCTTTCTGGATCGGATTGAGCACACAACTCAGCAATCCGAAAACCGCCGTCTATTACGGCAGTATCTTCGCGGCGCTGCTGCCGCAACATCCGCCGCTGTGGTGCTACTTTGCATTGCCGCCGGCGATCTTCGCTATCGAAGCCGGCTGGTACACCGTCGTCGCGTTGTGTTTCTCGAGCAAGCGCCCGCGCGAAATCTATCTGCAATGGAAAGCCTGGGTCGATCGCGTCGCCGCGAGCGCGGTCGCCGCGCTGGGATTGCGCCTGATCCTGACGGCACACAAAGTGGGCATCTGACACGTGCGGCGGTTTGAAGCGCCCGCCGTGCCGCAAGACACGGCGAGCGGGACAGCCGAGCATTGCCGCCCAACGCCTGCGGCAAGCCATTCATGACGCGCAGCCAAACAGTTACAAGTTAAGTGTTGACGCTGACACCACCCGGCGGTTACTGTGGCACCCGAAGTTCAAGAAGTTCGATTGCTGTTCATCAATGTCTCGCTCCCTAAGCGGTATTCGTTGTCCTCTCCCTCCTTGACGCTTCACGCGCTCTCTCGCAGAGCAAAATCTTTCTATTTTTACCTCAAGGATTCTTCATGGATACCGGTACCGTTAAGTGGTTCAACGACAGCAAAGGCTTTGGCTTCATCACCCCGGACAAGGGCGGCGACGACCTGTTCGCGCACTTCTCCGAAATCAGCGGCGACGGCTTCAAGACGCTGGCTGAGAATCAGAAAGTGAGCTTCGAAACGAAGCAAGGCCCGAAGGGTCTGCAAGCGGCTAACATCAAGCCGATGTAAGTTTGAAGGGCTCGGTGTCCGGCAACGGACATCGGGCTGCAGCGACACCCTCGCGGAGCATTTGTCTCCCACAGTTGGCGCGATCGCTTTGAGCTGCATGCCATTCAAGCAGCTTGCCTAAGCGCCAAACGCCTCGTTGCACCTCATTCTCCCCTCCGGCTTCAACGCCCATTTTTCGCTTTCCGACTGCGTCAGGATTCGGCTCGCAATGGCTTGAATCAGCTTGGCCGCGCGACTCGCACATGAGTCCGCAAGGCAGGCGCGCACTCGACAATTATTAAAAAATTAAAATGCAAAACAAACATATTCATCACTACAACGGCTATGCCGTCAAACCCTCGGCGCACCGTTTGCCCGATGGCACATTTTCATCCAATCTGCTGCTCGAACGCGCCGACAGCGCGCGTGCCGAAGGGCGCTACCAGTTCTATTCGCTCGATTACTTCACGAACGAAGAACAGGCCTTGCAGCACTCGGCACGCTGGGCTCGTCACTGGGTCGACACGCGCGGCTAAGCTCGCGACAGGCATGCGAACCTGCGCGATGAGGCGCACATCATCCGTGCGCTCATGCGCGTTCGTCTGCGGCATGAACTAGCGGCGCTGGCGTGCCATTCGGCACGCCACACCATCGAACGCGCGACTCGGTTACCGGTTTTCTTCGCTCTTGATGCGCGCGCGTAGTTCGAACTTCTGAATTTTTCCCGTCGATGTCTTCGGCAATTCGCCGAAGCGCACCGCTTTCGGCAACTTGTATCCCGCAAGGAATAGCCGGCAGTGCGCAATGATCTCTTCCGCGCTCACCTGAGCCCCTTCCCTGAGCTCGATGAACGCGCAGGGTACCTCACCCCATTTCGGATCGTCCATCGCCACCACGGCCGCAACGGCGACCGCAGGATGGCGATACAGCGTGTCTTCGAGCTCGATGCTCGAGATGTTCTCGCCGCCTGAAATGATGATGTCCTTGCTGCGGTCGCGAATGCGGATATAGCCATCGAGCATCCGTACGCCGAGATCGCCCGTATGGAACCAGCCGCCTTCGAAGGCCGCTTCCGTCGCGCGCTCGTTCTTCAGATAGCCCTTCATGCAGATGTTGCCGCGAAACATGATCTCGCCGATCGTCTCGCCATCGTTGGGAACGGGCGCCAGCGTCTGCGGGTCGAGCACTGTCACCGCTGCCTGCAAGTGGTAGCGCACGCCTTGGCGCGCGTTCAGTTCGGCGCGCTCGGCGTCGTCGAGCGTATCCCACTCTTCCTGTTTCGCGCAGACTGCAGCCGGTCCGTAAGTCTCAGTGAGTCCGTACACGTGCGTGAGATCGAAACCGATCTCCTTCATCTTCGCAATCACCGCCGGCGCGGGCGCCGCACCCGCCACCATGGTCGACACGCGCTGCGTGATGCCCTCGCGCCATTCGGCCGGCGCGTTTGCAAGCGCGCTCTGCACGATCGGTGCGCCGCAATAATGCGTGATGCCTTCGCGGCGAATCAGATCGAACACCGTCTTCGCATCGAACTTGCGCAAGCAGACATTGACGCCGGCGCGCGCGGCCACCGTCCATGGAAAACACCAACCGTTGCAGTGGAAGAGCGGCAAGGTCCAGAGATAAATCGCGTGCTTGGGCATATCCCATTCGAGGATATTGCTCACCGCATTCAGATAGGCGCCGCGATGGTGATAAACCACGCCCTTCGGATCGCCTGTCGTACCCGAGGTGTAGTTCAGCGCAATGGCGTCCCATTCATCGCGAGGCATGGTCCACGCGAATTCGGGGTCGCCGGATTGCAGGAACGCTTCGTAGTCTGTTGCGCGGATAAATTGATCGGCGTCGGCAGGCATTGCGTCCGCCACGCTGATCACGCGCAGGTTCGGGAATTCGAGCGCGGCGCGGTGCGCGAACTCGCCATATTCCGTATCGACGATCAGCGCCTTGGCTTCGCCATGACGCAGCATGAACAACAGCGACGAAATGTCGAGCCGCGTATTCAGCGTATTGAGTACGGCGCCGGCCATGGGGACGCCGAAGTGTGCTTCTATCATCGGAGGAATGTTGGGGAGCAAGGCCGCGACCGTATCGCCGCGCTCGATGCCGGCGCGCTCCAACGCGCTGGCCAGCCGCCGGGCGCGTTCGTAGGTCTCGCGCCAGTTGCGGCGAATCTCCCCGTGGACGACTGCGAGCCGCTCACCGTAGACTTCTGCCGCGCGAACGATGAAATCGATCGGCGTCAGCGGGACATTATTGGCTTCACGGCGCTCAAGGCCTGCTTCGAACATATGTTTCATCGCGTTGTCTCCTGAGGCGCTCGCCGCGCCATCAACTATTCTGATTGATAAACTAGGCTAACAATGGTCATGGTGAACTGTCTGTCATTCAAATGACAGAGTGGCACGCCTTGGCGCTTTCGAACCTCGATTCGATCAATAAGTCCCCATCGATCCCGCCATTCGCCATGAACGACGCCCCGCTCATCGCTCCCGCAGATGCCCGTCCGAACCGGCTGGAACGGGTCGCGCGCGCCGACCTGCCGGCCCTGTTCGCCACTTGCGCGTGGTTTCGGGCGCTCGCCGTGGAGCATCAGGCCATGGTGATCGCCAGCGCGCATGCCGAGCATCTGGAAGGCGGCGCGTGGATCGCGCGCCGCCAGGAACCCTCGGATTACTGGATCGGCGTGCATTCCGGCCTTCTCAAGCTGGCCATCTACAACGCTTCCGGACGCAGCTGCACGCTGTCCGGCGTGCCGCCCGGCGGCTGGTTCGGAGAAGGCAGCGTGATCAAGCGCGAACTGCGCAAATACGACGTCGCGGCAATCCAACCTTCGCTCGTCATGTTCGTGCCGTCGGATACGTTCCACGCGCTGCTGGAGTCGAGCCTGCCGTTCACAGGCTTCGTGATCCGGCAGCTGAACAACCGCATGGGCGAGTTCATCGCGTCGATCCAGAATAGCCGGCTGCTCGATGTCGACGCGCGCGTCGCACAGTCGCTCGCGCAGCTGTTCAACCCGGACCTCTATCCCGATACCGGCCGCACGCTGGCCATTTCGCAGGAAGAAGTCGGCTTGCTGGCGGGCGTCTCGCGTCAGCGGATCAATCAGGCGCTGCAAAATTTCGAACGACTGCAGATTTTGCGCCTCTCGTACAACCAGATCCATGTACTCGACCTCGAGCGCCTGAGCGCGTTCGGCCGCGAGCAGATCTAGCGCCAACCTCCGGCCGGGCCTGCGGCCACGCCACCCTTTCGGGCGCCGCCGACGCGCGGCCAGCCCGTCTATCGGCCCGTCTGTCAGCCCGTTTTTTGAGCAACCGGATCAAGAAAGCGCCGCGCGCGCCGTTATGCGAACTATGCAGCGTAGATTGCAGCCCTCCCTATTCCGAGCTCAACGTATTGTCGAATCCGATAATGAACCGTCTGACACTGAAACAGAAACTGTGGGTGCCGTTGCTGCTGTGCTGGGCTGCGCTCCTGATCGTGACCGTCGTGAACGCGTACGAAGCGCGTAACGCGCAAATGGACGCACGGCGCGCGGATCTGGCCGATGTCACCGATATGGCGATATCGATCGTCGCGGACTATGCGAAACAGGCCGACGCCGGCAAGCTCTCCGTCGACGAAGCAAAGCAACAGGCGATTGCCCGCGTCAGCGCGCAGCGCTACGGCGCATCCGGCTACGTGACGATCGTGCGCAGCGACTCGGTCATGATCGATCATCCAATGAGCCCGAAGCTGAACGGCAAGGACATGAGCGGCTTTCGTGACGCCAAAGGCAACGCGCTGTATCAGGACATCGCCCATACCGGCGCCTCGGCGGGCGGCGCCGGTTACCTGCGCTACTGGTGGCCGAAGCCCGGCGAAACGACGCCCAGCGAAAAGATCGGCTATGTGAAGCGCTTCGCGCCTTGGGGTTGGGATTTCATCGCCGGCGCCTATATGGACGACATTCAGGCACAGTTCTACGCGACGCTCACGCGCTCGGCGGGCATGCTGGTGGTATTGGGCGTGATCGTGTCTTTCGTCGCTTCGCGCGTGGTGCGCAGCGTGTCGCGCTCGATCGGGGGCGAGCCCGCCACGGCCGCGGCGATCGCCATGCAGATCGCCCGCGGCGATCTCGCCACCCGCATCGACCTGCGCCGCGACGACACCTCGAGCTTGCTGTTCTCACTGCGTGAGATGCGCAATCAACTTGCGTCGACAGTCGCGCGCATCAAGACCTCGGCGGAGACGATCACCACCGCGTCGAAGGAAATCGCCGCAGGCAATCTGGATCTGTCGAGCCGCACCGAAGAGCAGGCCGCTTCGTTGCAGCAGACCGCCGCCAGCATGGACCAGCTCACCAAAACCGTCACGCAGAACGCCGACAATGCGGCGACCGCATCGGAACTGGCGCGCGACGCGTCGAACATCGCCGCCCGCGGCGGCCAGGTGGTCAACGACGTGGTCGAGAAGATGGCGGGTATCACCGATAGTTCGAGCAAGATCGGCGAGATTATCAGCGTGATCGAGGGTATTGCCTTTCAGACCAATATTCTGGCGCTGAACGCCGCGGTGGAAGCCGCGCGCGCCGGTGAAGAAGGCCGCGGCTTCGCGGTGGTCGCGGGCGAGGTGCGCAATCTCGCGCAGCGCAGCGCGACGGCGGCCAAGGAGATCAAAGTGCTGATCGATCAGTCGGTCGCGCAAGTCGGCGAGGGCTCGGCGCTCGCGGGCAAGGCCGGCAGCACGATCGGCGAGGTGGTCGATGCGGTGCGCCGCGTGACGGCCATCATGAACGAGATCTCGGCGGCTTCGAAGGAACAGAGCTCAGGTATCGGCGAAGTCAATCTCGCGATTCGCCAGATGGACGATGTGACACAGCGCAATGCCGCACTCGTGGAACAGGCCGCGGCCGCGGCGGGCTCCCTCGATGAGCAGACGGATCAACTCCGAGATGCCGTTGCCGTGTTCAGGGTCGAACAACCTGCATGATCGAGTGGAGCACCAACAGACCTGCGGACCTTCAGGCCGGTTGCGATTGAAAAAGGCTGTCACCGGGAAACCGGTAACAGCCTTTCTGTTTGCCATTGTGAAAGCTGCGGGCTACGCGGCGCGCACACCGCCTCGGCGCGTGACAGGCCGCTCCAGGAGCGTATCGGTCTCGAACAGCGCGAGAACGATGTTGGCCAGCACGCCGGACTTCTTCCAGCGCAAGTAGTAGCGATGCGCAGTCTGATACGGCGCGTAGCACTTAGGCATGGCGCTCCATGGCGCGCGCGCGTGCAGCACCCACATCACGCTATTCACCACCCAGCGGATATCGATGCAGGGGCGACCGCGCCGGGGCCCGTGCTCCTTCATTTCGGGCAGCAGCGGCGCGATGCGACGCCATTGCTCGTCGGTGAGATCGTAAGCGGGCGGCGGATGAGGCTGCGACTTCGAGGCGGAAGTATTCATGCGGTAAGAAGGCACCGCCGCAGGACGCGTGCTGGCGCCGTCACGAAATAGGGTCTATCCATCAATGAATTTGAGACTAACCCAGGCAGGCTTTCGCGAAGGTTAACTCTTGTCAGATGGCGAGGCGCAATCGTCAGAAAATGCGAGACGAGTTCTGGAACAGCATACGGCCGCCGGGGCCGGGCAAGGTGTGCGGCATCAGGCATTGACGCCGTGTGCCGGCCAGCGAATCGCCCGCGCATAAAAAAAGGTGCCGCGAACGGCACCTTTTTGTACAACCGGCTTCTGCTGAAGCTTAGAAGCGGTGACGCAGACCGACCGTAGCAGCCGTCTGGTTCTTCGACGACGACGGCAGTTGCGTGTTGTCGCCGCTGTAGATCGAAGCGACACCGCCGTCGCCCATTGCGTGCTGGTACACGGCTTGAGCGTAGACGTCCGTACGACGCGACAGCGAGTAGTCAGCCTGCACGCCGATCTGGTGGTAACGCACCGACTCCGAACCACCGTTCGCGCCAACGCCGTAGCCCTTGCCGTCCGTGAACGTGTAAGCAACGCCCAGACCCAGAGCCGGCGTCAGGTTGTACTTGCCGTTGACTTCGTAGTTGTTAGCGCGCAGCGATTGCTGACCGCCCACGAAGTTGTCCGAACGCGATTGCGTCCATGCCAGACCGACGGTTGCCGGGCCGAATGCATACGAACCAGCAACGCCGAATTCACGCTGACGGAAGTTGCCGACGTTGCCTGCCAGTGCGTTGACGTACGAGCTATCCGAAGCACCGTTGTTGCCGGCGCCCGGGTTGTTCTGCTGTGCGTAAGCAGCGCCCAGGTGCAGACCTTGCCACTGGTATGCAGCACCAACGCTGTATTCGCGGTTGTTTGCGAATGCGCCAGCCTGGTTCGAGAAGCCGTACGTGCCGCCGAACGTGAAGCCAGCGTAGTTAGCGCTCGAGTACTTGATCGAGTTGTTGACTGCGTAGCCGCCGTTCGTGTTCAGGTTGTCGTTGTTGAACGGGTGCGCGAAGTACGTACCGCCCCAGCTGCCCGTTGCGGTCAGCGGTGCCAGGTAGTCTTGAGCTGCGTCGTATTGACGGCCCAGCGTGACCGTACCGAATTGCGCGCTCGACAGACCGACGAACGCTTGACGGTTGAACATGCCGTTGTTGTTAGCGAACTTGCCGTTGTTGATGTTGAAGCCGCTTTCCAACGTGAAGATTGCCTTCAGACCGCCGCCCAGATCTTCCGAGCCGCGCAGACCGAACATGCTTTGATTGATGCCGCCGCTACCAGCTGCCCACTTCGAGTTGTGGTTGACGTTGCTGGTGTACGTCAGGCCGGCGTCGAGCAGACCATACAGGGTCACGCTGCTTTGTGCGTGAGCGACGGAAGCGAACGATGCGGCAACCGCAACGACGATGAGACTCTTTTTCATGCTGGGACTCCTGTTCGATAAATTTACGCGGGGAGCGGGAACTGCCTCGGCAACGCGCGCTTTGCACCCATTGCCGCCCTGTTCACCGACCCGTTTCGGATCGGCCGGGCACCCTTGAAACGAAGCGTGAGTGTAGGGGGACACCCTGATAGGGATGTTGGCAATTCACACAACAGGATTTTCCAGATTCAGCAACAATCCATACGCCACTGGCGTTAAGTCTTTGTTTATTCACTACTTATCGCAAAATAAAGGGGCTGTCGCACCTGCTTTATTCATAAGTAATTGGCAACTTTTCAATATTGCCAGTTGCGTGTATGCAACAGCGTTTAATATGCGTGACGTAATCGGGTCGGAACGAAACGAAAAATACAAAATGTTTGAATGCTCGCAAATGAGGCAATAGAAGGTATGCGTGGAAGCAGGAGTAAATTTATTTTAGAAAACCGGGAACTTATTTTAATTAATACGGTCTCGTTTGGTCGCGTTTAATGAATGGCCCTCTGAATTCGGCGATTAACTCTTTTTTGTTGCGAGGGAGTGGATCTAATAGCCCGCTTTTACGCTATACGCTAAAGCGGATCGGTCGCGCCGAGCGCGCGGCTGCTTGAACTGTAGGCGAGTCGGCCACAGCGGGGCGGCATACGTCGTTAGATGGACGTTGTGGCACTCGGTCCAGGCAGACTTCTTCCAAGAGGCCGTCGACACCAAGTCAACCCGACGCTTTCTGGCACGAGTTCGCATTCCGTCTGTTGAAGAGGAGGAAAGCCTTCAGCACGGGCGTTGTCCGGAGGTGATATGCGGCGCCGACCGCCGCGTGACAAAAACCCGTGCTGAAAACGGATGGCAAACTTCCGAACCGCCTTCCGTAACCATTAAACGGCACGGCCGTGCGTTTTTTTACACGGAGTTTCCCTAATTACCGCCAACCATGCCGTTATGGCGTATCTCGTGGGCGACGCAGCGCCGCTCCGTCCTCGGGCGCCGCGCCCGGTGCGAGCGGATCGGCTTCAGGCGGCACGTCGGGCAATGGCCGCGGCTGCTCGCCGGGTTCATCGAGTGGCTGGTTGGCGGGGTCGGCGACGGGGTCGATGGTGGGATCGGTTTGCATGATGAGCGTCCAGAGGATGGGAATGGCTCCCGCCCGCTCTCGCGCAACCACTATTCCCGCGACTCGGCGCCAAGGTGACACCTTTCGAGGCCTGCGAGCCAGCCTCGATTCGCCTCTTTCCCGATGTAGAAATTGCCCTGATGCGTGGCGAAAGTTTCAACGTCTGTTAGCGTGGCCCGGCATGTCGCGCAACGATGTGACCTCAATGGCGATCGAGTCGCGAGTGAGGCCTTTCGTCGGCCGACCCGGTCAGGAAAGGCTCAAGCCCGAAAAGCCACGCGAAGCAGAAGGTGACTCGCGCGAAAGCGTTGATCTGCCGTTGCGGCAAGGTTTCGCCGCCGCTTTCCAGCGGCGTGGCGAGCAAAGATGGAGTCTGGGCAAACTCAGTCGCGGTGTGGTCGGGTCGCATGGTCGTTCTCGTTATTGATATGGTCCGGAAGCCGACCTTGTGCAAACGACGTGCCACTCCATGGAAAAGCGCCATCGGGAGACTCGGTGCTGAATCGCCCGCGATAACCTGGTCGATCCGAACGGCGACCAGTCGCTGATCGTGCGAGCGGCCACTAGCGGCCTGGCGTCGAATGGGATGAGCGTAGCCGCGTCGACGATACTGCTTTTCCTCGGTAGTTCACACTAGGCCATCTTCGTCGCCACGTCGATCTCTGGGTTCGCGTTCACGAGTCCGTCATTGCGGCCGAAAGTGGAGTTCAGACGGCCATAGAAAACAGCCCCCTACTTAGCCCCATGCACAAGCGTCTCGTATCGCTCCGGAGTGATACCCCTTGCGTCGTAGAGAAATGCGGCCGTTTGCCATATCGTCTGATCAGCTTGCGTCTTTCCGAAGCTCGGCATGGCCGTCATGTTCACGCCATGTTTGATGACCCAGAACATCAGTTTGGGATTGTTGCGGCGACTGGCGGCGAGTAGCGCCGGCGCAGCCGGCTGAATCCCCTGTCCAATGAAGCTCAGCGGCTTTCCTGGCACACCGTGGCAAGCAGCGCAGGTCGAATCGTAGAAGCGCGCGCCGGCCTCGATATTCTTTAGCGACATCAGATCGCCGGGCGGCACGTCTTTACCAGCGTGATGATGTAGTGACGCTTCGTAGGTCGAGTGCAACATCCATGCAATGATCGGGCTGTCTTTCTTGCTTGCGGATACGTCGTAAAGGCCCGAAGAACTGAACAGAAACGCGCCGACGGCCAGCAGGATGAGGGTGACAACGATCGTCGCAGCCACGCTGGCGACGGAATGACGGAGTGGCATGGATAACGCTCCAGGGTCGCGCTGAGCGCGCAGAGTGGTCGGACCGTCTCATCGCCTGTTCAAACGTCGCACGAGCGATGGGGATGAGCGACCGATCGTAGCGCGCACGCCGTTACCGGACTCCGTCGCCTGGATTACCGTCTTGTCATGTTGGCTGGACGGCCTCGCAACACTGCGTTGGCGAGGCCCGGCGCTCGCAATCGATGAGCGGTTGGCCGACAGACACTCATGCAAGCCGTTCGATTAGCGACTGCAACACTGTTTCCAGCGCCACATTGCCTTTTATCGTCTGGCCGGGCTTCTCGAACTCGATCCAGCCCTCGTTAAAGCCATCCAGCATCTGCATGCGAGGAGTGGGATTTTTCATGCCCTGCGACTTGAAGAGCGCTTGCCACGTATCACGCGGCACCGGCTCCATGCGTACGTCCTTGCCAAGCAACTGCGCGAACGCACTCGCAATATCGTTTGGGGTGACACGCCGCGGACCTTCCAGTTCAACGATCCGCGTACCGGTCCATTGCTGTTGCAGCATGCTGGCGGCGACCCTGCCGACATCGGCGGTAGCCACCATCGGAACCGGTTTATCGAGCAGCTGCAGGAAGCTGGGGATGACGCCCGCCGTGCGTGCGGGGTCCACGTCCCACGCCGCGTTCTCGATGAACCAGCCAGCGCGCAGGAAAGCGACCGGCATGGGCAGCGAACCCAGTTCCTGCTCCATGAGTCCGAGTTGCTGCAAGAGGTTCGGCTGGACAGCCTGAGCGCCAATCGTCGACAGGCAGACCACTTTCGCCGGATTGGCTTGCTTCAATGCGTCGCGCACCGTCCCGATCAGGTGGCGCGACTCCGAAAAGTCCGGCGACGGATCGAAGTTCGGCGGCAGCAAGATAAACACGCCGTCGGCTCCGGAAAACGCGGAGCACAGCGCTTTTGTGTCGGACATCTCCGCGATAGCGACTTCGCAACCTTGGTCATTCCAATCGGCACCCTTCGCGGCGCTGCGAACCACGGCGCGAACGTCCTCTCCAGCCGCTAGCAATGCACGAGCAACAACGCCACCCACCTGACCTGTGATACCAGTAACTGCAAACATTCCACTCTCCGGTTGAATGCGGCACAAACCGCTTGAGGAGAATTGTGGAGGCAAGGCTATACCGCGTGAATAGCATGAATGTCATTTCATATATGCCAATCACGCATGAAGCCGAAAAAAAGAAAGCCACTCCTAAGAGTGGCTTTCTAGAATTTGGTGGGCCTCCCGTGAGTCGAACACGGCACCAACGGATTATGCTTACCAGCTACGGTTTTCACCGTCCCTTTCGGGTTTGTGGTCTGGACTGTCTCTTGTCTTTACGACCTGCCCGTTCAGTCTCTACACGTTCTCTCCAGGAGAGCTTCGCTCGGGATTGCCACGCCGCCGAAGCAGCAGAGGGTTCCCCGAATTTGAGCAGTTCTACCAAGGAGCAGAGCTAACTTACCCCAAGGCAACCCATTCATGACTCACCATGCCATGCTGCGCGGTTTAGGTGAGTCGTTGCTAAGTCCGCTGCTCTAACCAAGCATGAGCTAGAGGCCCTAAAACCTTAATTGGCCGACATACTACACGAAAAAGGAGCCTTCGCAACCGCTTCGATCCGCCGAAACAACCGCGAGGCTCCTTCAAACTACTGCGTCACTACAGTGAATGACCGACCTCGATCAATTCCCTTCGAGGAACGACTTCAGCTTGTCCGAACGGCTCGGGTGACGCAGCTTGCGCAGCGCCTTCGCCTCGATCTGCCGGATGCGTTCACGCGTCACGTCGAACTGCTTGCCGACTTCTTCGAGCGTGTGATCGGTGCTCATCTCGATACCGAAACGCATGCGCAGCACTTTCGCTTCACGCGGCGTCAGCGAGTCGAGCACGTCCTTCACGACGTCGCGCATGCTGGCGTGCAATGCGGCGTCGGCCGGTGCAACCGTGTTGTTGTCCTCGATGAAGTCGCCCAGATGGGAATCGTCGTCGTCGCCGATCGGCGTTTCCATCGAGATCGGCTCCTTCGCGATCTTCATGATCTTGCGGATCTTGTCTTCGGGCATTTCCATCTTCTCGGCCAGCGTTGCCGGATCCGGTTCGAGACCGGTTTCCTGCAGAATCTGACGCGAGATACGGTTCATCTTGTTGATCGTTTCGATCATGTGAACCGGAATCCGGATCGTGCGCGCCTGGTCCGCGATCGAACGCGTAATGGCCTGACGGATCCACCACGTTGCGTACGTGGAGAACTTGTAGCCGCGGCGATATTCGAACTTGTCCACCGCCTTCATCAGGCCAATGTTGCCTTCCTGAATCAGGTCGAGGAACTGCAGACCACGGTTCGTGTACTTCTTCGCGATCGAGATCACGAGACGCAAGTTCGCCTCGGTCATTTCGCGCTTCGCCTGACGCGCCTTCAGTTCACCCGCCGCCATCTGACGGTTGGTTTCCTTCAGGTCTTTCAACGGCAGCACGACGCGCGCTTGCAGATCCAGCAGACGTTGCTGCTGTTCGCGAATGGCCGGAATGTTACGCGTGAGGATCGCGCTATACGCGTGACCTTCACCGACGATCTTGTCGGCCCACTCGAGATCCGTTTCGCTGCCCGGGAAACGCGCAATGAATTCCGCTCGCGGCATGCCGCACTTGTCGACCACCGTGTGCAGGATCTGGCGCTCGACCTGACGCACTTCGTCCACCTGTGCGCGCAGCGTGTCGCACAGACGCTCGACGGTGCGCGCGGTGAAGCGGATCGTCATCAACTCGTTCTGGATCGTTTCCTGCGCCTTCAGATACGACTTGGACTTGTAGCCTTCCTTCTCGAACGCGCGACGCATCTTGTCGAACCATTCACTGATCATCGCGAATTTTTCGAGCGACGCACGCTTGAGCGCTTCCATCTGCGCAGCGTTGGCCGTGGCTTGCGCCGTGCCGTCGTCTTCTTCCTCGTCTTCTTCCGACTCTTCTTCGACTTCCTCGTCTTCGCTCTCGATCGCTTCCGCTTCTTGCGCGGAAAAGCCGTCCGCGTCTTCCGCGTTCGCGTCGATCAGGCCGTCGACCAGTTCGTCGATGCGAATTTCCTCATTCGCGACGCGCTCGGCCATGGCCAGAATGTCGGCGATGGTAGTCGGGCACGCGGAGATGGCCATCACCATGTGCTTCAGGCCGTCTTCGATCCGCTTCGCGATTTCGATTTCGCCTTCGCGCGTGAGCAGTTCGACCGTGCCCATTTCACGCATGTACATGCGGACGGGGTCGGTGGTGCGGCCAAATTCCGAGTCGACGGTGGAGAGCGCGACTTCCGCTTCCTCTTCCACTTCGTCGTCCGAAGAAGCCGCCGGCGCGTTGTCGTTCAGCAGCAGCGTTTCAGCGTCGGGGGCCTGCTCGTACACAGCCACGCCCATGTCGTTGAACGTGCTGATGATGCCTTCGATCGCCTCGGTCTCAGTGAAGTTGTCCGGAAGGTGGTCGTTGATTTCAGCGTACGTGAGGAAGCCGCGCTCCTTGCCGAGCTTGATCAGCGCGCGCAGTTTGGAGCGGCGCTCCTCGAGTTCCTCGACCGTGCCAGGCTGTGACGACGCGAAAGCGTCTTTCAGCAGCGCTTTTTCCTTTGCACGACGGTCGCGAGCCTTGGCCTTTTCCACCTTGGCTGGAGCAGCCGTGGGGGTTTCTTCGCTTTGGGTTGCGTCGTCATCGACGGGTACTTCGTTCAGCTTTTTCGTCATGGAGTTCGCCGTACCGGCTGTAGTCTCGACTCGCGGCTGGTGGACGCCAGCCGGTTGAACCGTGGATACTGGAACCTCGCGCACTACCGCATCGTCCTTTGCGGCAGCCGCTTCCCTTGCGCTTCTGACACCCGACCCCTTCGTGGCCGGTACTGCTACAACTTTCGCCGCCCTGACCGGCTCCGCTCGCGCAGCCGAAGTGGTCGTGGACTTCTTCCCTGCACCCGGTGCAATGCTGGCAGAAGACGCTCTTCTGGCGGAAGAAACTAACTTGGCCTCAATGACCTTTCTGGTCTGCTCCGTGGAGTTCGTGCCTGTTGCTTTCTTGCCGCCCGCAGTTGCGTCTTTAGTCTTTGCCATCGCATCGCCTTTTCGCCTTTGCTAGGAAAACCCTTTTAAAAACAAACCGCTGGAAACTTTTTATTATAGCACCCAGGCTTCCTTCATTCCGCCTACAGCCCGAGCCGGCGCTTCATGTCGGCCCGCTTCCGATTGAGCTCCGACAGCTCCGCGAATTCCTCCGGCGTGTGCCGCGATTGCCGCGAAAGCTGCTCTAGCCGATCGCAGTATGCGTCGTACCGCATCTTCAGGATCGCCGCCTTCAGCTCCTCTCCTACGATCCGTTCCTGCTCGCGCCGTTCCTCGATGACGGTCGCATCCTCCGGGTCTTTCAGCAGCAAATCCCGGACATTTTCATCATAGTCTAGAATTTTGCGAAAGATTTCCTCGAAAGTTGGGGCGTTTGCGCCGTTTCGCAATAGGTCGGACAACAACTGAAACTCCGCCGAATCGCCCAGCGCACGCGCGTGCGTCGTGACTTCTTCGAATAGCTCGCCATGCCGCGTAACCGTAAGGAGCGCCTGTTCGGCCTCCTCGTCCAGTACCGCCACCGTGCGCGGATGCATCACCAGATTGCGCAGCGTTTTTTCCTCGATTCCCGTCACACTGCGCCGGTCTTTTCGGGCCGGCGCGGCGCGGGCGGCCGCCGCGATGCGCGAATCGACTTCGCACAGCGCGGCGACTTCGTCGAAAGGCACATCGAGCCGGTCGGCGAACATATGCATGATCTGCGCGCGCAGCGCATTGGCCGGCAACGCCTGCAGCAGCGGCTTGGCGTCGAACAGCGCGCGGGCCTTGCCCTCCGGCTGGTCCAGCTCCTTGCCGGTCAGCACCTCGTTGAGCATGAACTGCGACAGCGGCATGGCCCGCTCGACCTGCTCGGCGAACGCCTCGGTGCCGTATTCGCGCACGTAGCTGTCTGGATCGTGCTCGGACGGCAAGAAGAGGAACCGGATAGTGCGGTTGTCCGCCGCGTGCGGCAAACAGGCGTCCAGCGCGCGCCGCGCGGCACGCCGGCCTGCCGAATCGCCGTCGAAACTGAAGATGACCGTGTCGGTCTGGCGCATCAGTTTCTGCACATGAATCGGCGTACAGGCCGTGCCGAGCGTGGCGACCGCGTTCTGGAACCCTAATTGGGCCAGCGCGACCACGTCCATGTAACCTTCCACGACGAGCACGTAGTGCTGCTCGCGAATCGCCAGACGCGCTTCGAACAGCCCGTACAACTCGCTGCCCTTGTTAAATAGAGGCGTCTCGGGCGAATTCAAATATTTCGGCTCGCCACCGTCCAGCACCCGGCCGCCGAAGCCAATCACCTGCCCCTTCACATTGCGTATCGGGAACATGATCCGCTCGCGAAAGCGGTCGTACCGGCGGTTCTGACCCTGTGCGTCAGATTTTTCGCTGACGATCACCAATCCCGATTCGACCAGCGAATCGTCACGGTAGTTCGGAAATGCCGCTTCGAGGTTCTGCCAGCCGTCCGGAGCGTAGCCGAGCCCGAAACGGGCCGCGATCTCGCCGGTCAAGCCGCGTTTCTTCAAATACTGGATCGCGACCGGCGCGCTGCGCAGTTGCTTGCGGTAAAAGTCGCAGGCGGTCTGCATGACATCGGAAAGCGCCGTGGTGACCGCTTTGGACGCCGCCGGCGCATAGCCGCCGGAACCGCCGCCATATCCCGGCGAAGGTTCGTTCGGCACGGTCAAGCCGACCGACTGCGCCAGTTCGTTGACCGCTTCCGGAAACGACGAACCGACGTGCTCCATCAGGAAACCAATGGCCGTTCCGTGCGCGCCGCAACCGAAGCAGTGATAGAACTGCTTAGTCGGACTAACCGTAAACGAAGGGCTTTTCTCGTTGTGGAACGGGCAAAGTCCCATGAAGTTCGCGCCGCCTTTTTTCAACTGCACGTACCGGCCCACCACGTCGACGATATCGACGCGGTTGAGCAGGTCCTGCAGGAATGACGGAGGAATCACAGTAAATGACGCTACCTGAAAGGCTCAAGGCTCCGCACGCCGCCCGTCGAGCGGCGGCGCGCGCAGACCGGAAAAACAGAACTTACTTCGCGAGCGCGGCTTTGACCTGCGCCGAGACGGCGGTCATGTCCGCACGGCCGGCCAGCTTCGGCTTGAGCACGCCCATCACCTTGCCCATGTCCTGCGGACCCGCTGCGCCGGTTTGCGCGACCGCCGCCTGAACTTCGGCGACAATCTCCGCCTCGGACATCTGTTCCGGCATATAAGCCGACAGGATCGCCAGTTCGGCCTTTTCCTTGTCGGCCAGATCCGTGCGGCCAGCCGCTTCGAACTGGCTGATCGAATCTTTGCGCTGCTTGATCATCTTGTCGATCACAGCGGTGATCGCGGTGTCGTCGAGCGTCACGCGCTCGTCGACTTCGCGCTGCTTGATCGCGGCGAGCAACAGGCGGACCGTGCCGAGACGCTCGGTTTCACGTGCCCGCATGGCGGCCTTCATATCGTCGTTGATACGGTCCTTGAGACTCATCACTCACCTGAATGCGTTGGAATTTGAAAAATCGGCCGGGCTAACCGCATCAACACGAATACCCGCTTGGGACTGCTTCCTCAAGCGGGTTGGCACAATGTGCGTTGTGGGTGCGACCCTGCCGACTGGCCCGAAGGGCCGTGTTTTCCGTGATGGCGCCTGCTGTGCCGTCACCGGTTGGATGTCGCCGCTCCGTTCGACCGGAACCGCGGCAACGCCAGAATCAGTAGAACTTCTTTGGCAGCATCTGGCCACGCAGACGCTTGAAATGACGCTTCACCGCAGCCGCCTTCTTGCGCTTGCGCTCAGCCGTAGGCTTTTCGTAAAACTCGCGAGCGCGAAGTTCCGTCAACAAGCCGTTTTTCTCCATGGTGCGCTTGAAACGGCGCATGGCAACTTCAAACGGCTCGTTGTCTTTTACGCGGATGGTCGTCATTTTTCAATAACGGAACTTTGTAAAGGTTCAGGAGTATAGCAGAGCTTTCTCACAAAGCCAGAGCGCCGTCAAGCCCCTCTGGCATACTCCGCAGCCGCCTGGCCGGCGGCCACGCCCGAGGCCCAGGCCCACTGGAAATTGTAGCCGCCCAGCCAGCCGGTGACGTCCACCGCCTCGCCGATGAAGTACAAGCCCGGCGCGCGCGCGCTCATCATCGTCGATGACGACAGGTCGCGCGTGTCGACGCCGCCGCGGGTCACTTCGGCTTTGCGATAGCCTTCCGTGCCGTTGGGGGTGAGCGTCCAGCGCGACAGGGCCTCGCCGACCCGGCGCAGAGTTTTATCCGGCAAATCGGCCACACGGGCTTCGGCCGGAATCTGATGGGCTTCCAGCCAGACATGGGCGAGCCGCTGCGGCACCCACTCCGACAACAGATTGGCAATCTGGCGCTTCGTACCGGTCTTGGCTTCCAGCAACGCGGTCGTGGCGTCCCGCTCGGGCAAAAGGTTGATGTGAATCGGCTCGCCGGGCTGCCAGTAGCTCGAAATCTGCAGCACACCCGGGCCGGACAGGCCGCGGTGGGTGAGCAGCAGATCTTCGTTGAATTGCGCGCCGGTCTTCTTGTCGCCGGTCGCGAGTTGCACTTCCAGTGAGACGCCGGACAGCGCCGAGAACGGCTCCCAGTCCGCAGCGGCGAAGGTCAGCGGGACCAGCGCGGGGCGCGTATCGATCAACTTGTGACCGAACTGCTTGGCAAGACGGTAGGCGAAATCCGTCGCGCCGATCTTCGGAATGGATAGCCCACCGGTCGCGATCACGAGCGCACGCGCGTTGATCGGTCCCGACTGCGTATCCAGCGTGAAGCGCCCTTCCGCGTCTTGCCGAACCGCTTCCACGGACAGCGGCGTACGCCATGCCACACGGCCCGCGTCGCATTCGTTCTTCAGCACGTCGATGACGGCGTCGCTCGACTGATCGCAGAAGAGCTGGCCTTTGTGCTTCTCGTGCCACGTCACATGATGGCGCTTGAGCAGCGCCATGAAGTCGCGCGGCGTGTAGCGCGCGAGCGCCGAGCGGCAAAAATGCGGGTTGGCCGACAGGTAGTTGGCCGGGCCGGCATACAGATTCGTGAAGTTGCAGCGCCCGCCGCCGGAGATGCGGATCTTCTCCGCGAGGCGCTGCGAATGGTCGATCAGCACCACGCGGCGGCCGAGCTGCCCGGCCACGGCCGCGCACATCATCCCGGCCGCGCCTGCGCCGATCACTGCGATATCGAAGGATTCCATGCGGTCGCATTGTACCTGTGCCTCTGCGGCCCTTCTGGCGCACTGCTATACTTTCAGGCTTGCTTTTTCACTTTCGGGCGCCGCAGTGTCATTAAGCGTGCGTCCGCCCAGGCCCACCCATCATGCTCGTTCTCGGCATCGAAAGCTCCTGTGACGAAACCGGTCTCGCGCTCTACGACACGGAGCGCGGCCTGCTCGCGCACGCGCTGCATTCGCAAATTGCGATGCATCGGGAGTACGGCGGCGTGGTCCCGGAACTGGCGTCGCGCGATCACATCCGGCGGGCCCTGCCGCTGCTCGAAGAGGTGATGGAACGCGCCGGCACGGCCCGCGGCGACATCGACGCAATCGCCTACACACAAGGCCCGGGGCTCGCGGGCGCGCTGCTGGTTGGCGCGAGCGTTGCCAACGCACTGGCCATGGCGTGGGACAAGCCGACCATTGGCATTCATCATCTGGAAGGGCATTTGCTCTCGCCGCTGCTGGTGGACGAGCCGCCGCCATTTCCGTTCGTCGCGCTGCTCGTGTCCGGCGGCCATACGCAATTGATGCGCGTGACGGACGTGGGCGTCTACGAGACGCTCGGCGAAACGCTGGACGACGCCGCCGGCGAAGCCTTCGACAAAACTGCCAAGCTGCTCGGCCTCGGTTATCCGGGCGGCCCGGAAGTCTCGCGCATGGCGGAATTCGGCACGCCCGGCGCGGTGGTCCTGCCGCGCCCCATGTTGCATTCCGGCGATCTCGATTTCAGCTTCAGTGGCCTGAAAACCGCTGTCCTTACGCACGCCAAGAAGCTTGGCGGCACCAACATCTGTGAGCAGGCGAAAGCCGATCTGGCGCGCGGTTTCGTCGACGCGGCGGTCGACGTGCTGGCCGCGAAGTCGCTGGCGGCGCTCAAGAAAACCAAACTCAACCGGCTGGTTGTCGCGGGCGGTGTCGGCGCGAACCGGCAACTGCGCGAGGCGCTGTCCGCCGCCGCGAAGAAGCGCAATTTCTACGTGCACTATCCGGACTTGTCGCTATGCACGGACAACGGCGCGATGATCGCGCTGGCCGGCGCTTTGCGCCTGCAACGCTGGCCGGATCAGTCGGGCAAGGACTACGCGTTCACGGTGAAACCACGCTGGGATCTGACGTCCCTCGCACGCTGAGTGCCGTCATCGTTGAATTGAAAAAGCCGCTTCAAGAAGCGGCTTTTTCATGCAGTCGGCAAACCCGCGCATCAACCGGCGCGCTTATCCCGCTCGATCACCGCATAGGCGCTGTGATTGTGAATCGACTCGAAGTTCTCGGCTTCGAGCACATAGGCGACGATCCGCTCGTCCGCATTCAGTCGTTGCGCGACGTCGCGCACCAGGTCTTCGACGAACTTCGGATTTTCGTAGGCGCGCTCGGTGACGAACTTCTCGTCCGGGCGCTTGAGCAAGCCCCACAGTTCGCACGAGGCTTCTTCTTCGGCGATACGGATCAGCTCTTCCACGGCGACGTCGCCGGCCAACTCGGCGTTGATCGTGACGTGCGAGCGCTGGTTATGCGCGCCGTACTGCGAGATCTTCTTCGAACACGGGCAGAGGCTGGTAACCGGCACCTGCACTTGCAGGAACAGCCGCGTTGCGCCGTTGCGGGTCTCACCCGTCAACGTGACTTCGTAGTCCAGCAGACTTTGCACACCCGACACCGGCGCGGTCTTGTTCACGAAGTAAGGGAAAGACACTTCGATGCGGCCCGCCTCGGCTTCGAGCTTTTCGAGCATCGCGACGAGCATGGTGCGGAACGTTGCGGGCTCCAGCGGCGCCTTGTTCTCTTCGAGCAACGCGACGAAACGCGACATGTGCGTGCCTTTCTGGTCAGCCGGCAAATGCACGTCGAGATTCCATGTGCCGACCGTCGGCTGAACCTCGCCGGCTTGCGTGCGCACTGTCAAAGGATGGCGCACGGCCTTCACGCCAACCCGTTGAATCGGGATCTGGCGGGTGTCGGGCGTGCTTTGCACGTCGGGCATCACAAAGGCGGGATTCATCTGGTTCATTGTCTTGTCCTTTCAGGAAACGCCGGGCCGCCCCAAGTCTTCCGCCCCGAAGAAAGTCACTTTGGGGGCTTGCGCCTTCGGGAGCTGCCGCAAGGCAACAGCCTTCAGGGCGCTCAGCGGCCGCGCGAATCCAGGCGCGCAACGGCAAACGCCGGCCCCTGCCGGCGTCGAATAATGGGCCCGAAGGCCCACCGATTCAAGTTGGAGATTGCTATGGCCGCCATAGCATGACGGCCGCGCAGCAAGCAACGTCGCTTAAGCGACGCGCTTCACCGACGACTGGCCGCCGACTGCGCCGCTCAACAGAAAACGCTCGCGGATCGACTTGGCAATGCCCGCGGCGTCGAGACCACACGCGGCGAGCAGCTTGGCCGGATCTCCGTGATCGATGAATTGATCGGGGAGGCCCAATTGTAGTACCGGCCGAGTAACCCCACTGGCAAGCAGGGCTTCCACGCACGCCGAACCCGCGCCACCCATCACGCAGCCTTCTTCGACTGTGACGATGGCGTCGTGCGTTTCGGCCAGTTGACGGACCAGATCGGCGTCCAGCGGCTTCACGAAGCGCATGTTCGCGACCGTCGCGTCCAGTTGCTCGGCCGCTGCCAGCGACGGCGCGACCATCGTGCCGAACGCCAGAATCGCAATGCGCTTTCCAGCCGGCTGCGACGTTTCGCGACGAATCTCACCCTTGCCAATCGGCAGCGCGGCCATTTGCTTGACGGTGGCAACACCCGTGCCGGCGCCACGCGGATACCGCACCGCCGTCGGATTCGGCTGCTGCAATGCCGTGTACAGCATCTGGCGGCATTCGTTTTCGTCCGACGCGGCCATCACCGTCATGTTCGGGATGCAGCGCAGGAACGCCAGGTCGTAAGCGCCGGCGTGCGTTGCACCGTCGGCGCCGACGAGGCCCGCGCGGTCGATCGCGAACACCACCGGCAGGTTCTGCAGTGCGACGTCGTGAATCAGTTGGTCGTAAGCGCGTTGCAGGAAGGTCGAGTAGATCGCGACGACCGGCTTCATGCCGTCCGCAGCGAGGCCACCGGCGAACGTCACCGCGTGTTGCTCGGCAATGCCGACGTCGAAGTAACGATCCGGGAAGCGCTTCTCGAACTCCACCATGCCCGAGCCCTCGCGCATGGCCGGCGTGATGCCGACCACACGCGCGTCCAGCTCGGCGGCGTCGCACAGCCATTCGCCGAACACCTGCGTGTACGTTTTCTTCGACGGCGTGGTGGCCGGCTTGATGCCTTCGGCCGGATTGAACTTGCCCGGGCCGTGGTACAGCACCGGATCGGCCTCGGCGAGCTTGTAGCCTTGGCCCTTCTTCGTCACCACGTGCAGGAATTGCGGACCGCGCAGTTCCTTGATGTTCTGCAGCGTCGGGATCAGCGAATCGAGATCGTGACCGTCGATCGGGCCGATGTAGTTGAAGCCGAACTCTTCAAACAACGTGGCCGGCACGATCATGCCCTTCGCGTGCTCTTCGAGCTTACGCGCGAGATCGAGCATGGGCGGCGCGACACGCAGCACGCGCTCGACGCCCGCACGCGCGGCGGCGTAGAAGCGGCCCGACATCAAACGCGCCAGATGGCGATTCAGCGCGCCGACCGGCGGCGAAATCGACATGTCGTTGTCGTTCAGAATGACCAGCAACGGCACGTCGTCTTCGACGCCGGCGTTGTTCATCGCCTCGAACGCCATACCGGCCGTCATCGCGCCGTCGCCGATCACGGCGATGCCCATGCGGTTGTCGCCCTGCAGCTTGCTCGCGACCGCCATGCCGAGCGCGGCGGAAATCGACGTGCTGGAGTGCGCCGTGCCGAAGGTGTCGTATTCCGACTCGTCACGCTTCGGGAAGCCCGAGATGCCACCCAACTGACGCAGCGTGTGCATCTGGTCGCGGCGGCCCGTCAGGATCTTGTGCGGATAAGTTTGATGGCCCACGTCCCAGACGATCCGGTCGTGCGGCGTGTCGAACACGTAGTGCAGCGCAATGGTCAACTCGACTGTGCCGAGGTTGGACGAAAGATGGCCGCCCGTCTGCGATACGCTGTCGAGCACAAAGGCACGCAACTCGTCGGCAAGCGGTTGCAATTGGCGGCGATCGAGGCGGCGCAGTGCTGCCGGGTCGTCAATGGTTTTCAGCAAGTCGTACATCGTCGTTCCATTGTAGGAAAACTTACGCGCCCGCACTTCATACATGCGCCCCATGACGGAGGCGCGCGGCGGCGGGCTTTCGCGTTCAGCTAACCCGGTTCACCACCAGGTCGGCCAATTCGGCAAGACGCTGTGCGCGTGCGCCAAACGGCGCCAGCGCAGCGTGGGCATCGCTGCGCAGCTGTGCCGCGAGCGCGCGCGACGCGTCGAGTCCAATAATCGACACGTAGGTCGGCTTGCCGTCCTTCGCGTCTTTACCAGCCGTTTTGCCGAGCGTCGCGGAATCGGTCGTGACGTCGAGAATATCGTCGACGACCTGAAACGCGAGGCCGACAGCGGCCGAATATGCGTCCAGCGAACGCATGGCTTCCGCGCTCGGCGTTTCACCCGCAAGCGCGCCCATGCGCACCGCGGCACGCAACAAGGCGCCGGTTTTCATGCGGTGCATGGTTTCGAGTTGCACGCGCGTCAGCGTGTGGCCGACGCTCGCCAGATCGATCGCCTGGCCGCCGCACATGCCGATCGAGCCGCTCGCCAGCGCCAGTTCGCGCACGAGCGCGGCCTGTTGCGCCGGGGCCAGCACGTCCGAGGTCAGCGCGACGAACGCTTGCGATTGCAGCGCATCGCCGACCAGCAATGCCGTGGCTTCGTCATACTTGACGTGTACCGTGGGCTTGCCGCGACGCAGCGCGTCGTCGTCCATGCACGGCATGTCGTCGTGGACGAGCGAGTACACATGAATCATTTCCAGTGCCGCCGCTGCCGCGTCGAGGCATTCGGCGCGCGCGCCGGTCAGCTCGCCGGCCGCGTGGCACAGCAGCGGGCGAACCCGCTTGCCGCCGCCCAACACCGCGTAACGCATGGCTTCATGCAGCGTGGCGGGCTCGGTTGCCTCGGTCGGCAGGTAATGTTCTAGTGCCGTTTCGACGCGCTCCAGCACCGAGCGCATCCATTGTTCGAATGTCATAGGTCGTCCCCGCTCTCAGTAGCGGCTGTGCCTGCGGTATTCATGGGCAGCGGCTTGAGCGTCTCGCCGTCGAGCACGCGCACCTGCTGCTCGACCTTCTCGAGCTGCTGCTGGCAAAACGCCACGAGGGCCGCACCACGCCGGTAGGCGGTAAGCGACTCCTCGAGGCTGAGATTGCCGCTTTCCATGCGCGCAACCAGCCCCTCCAGCTCCACCTGAGCGGCCTCGTAATTCTCGGGCAGCGGCGTAGTGTCGACGCCTTCGGCTGGCGTGGCAGCAGTATCTTTCGACGCGGTCTTCGCCATGAATAGTCGCAAAATTAAAACAAGTCGGACATTCTACGGCAAAAGCGACATTTCCGATCCGCTCGCCGGCCTACGCCCCGCCTTCCGGCTCTCCGCTGCCCTACCAGTCTCGCAGAAAAAAAGTGATCGGTCTGCGGCGAAAAGGTCGAACTTACTTGACATTTTTGACCCAAATCAGGCACTTAAGCGCCCCAAGAAAGGCGAAACGGGTATAATCGCGGGCTCCCTAAATCGAAACCTTCGATGGTTGGGTTGTTCACTGCTTTCACGTCTTCACGGGAGTGGGAATGTCCAATCTGAGCAATGCATTGCAGTTGCGGTCTGTCCACAGCCAGCTGCCAGTCACGGCTTACTTTGACGAAGCGCTTCTAACGCGCGAAATCGATACCCTTTTCAAGAAAGGTCCTCGCTACATCGGCCACGATCTCATGGTGCCCGAAGCGGGGAATTATTTTGCTTTGCCGAGCGAGAGCGAAGGGCGTGTGCTCGTCCGTAACCAGCAGTCACAAGTCGAACTGCTGTCGAACGTGTGCCGCCACCGGCAAGCCATCATGCTCAACGGCCGCGGCCAGACGGAGAATATCGTCTGCCCCCTGCATCGCTGGACCTACGACCTGAACGGCCAGCTCCTCGGTGCGCCGCATTTTGCGGATAACCCCTGCCTGAACCTCGGCGCCACGCCGCTGCAGAACTGGCAAGGCCTGCTGTTCGAAGCGCAGGGGCGCGACGTCGCGCGCGATCTGGCGCGTCTCGGCACCAAAGAACATTTCGATTTTTCGGGCTTCATGTTCGATCACGTCGAAGTCCACGAGTGCAACTACAACTGGAAGACCTTTATCGAGGTCTATCTGGAGGACTATCACGTCGCGCCGTTCCATCCGGGCCTCGGCAGCTTCGTCAATTGCGACGACCTGACGTGGGAGTTCGGCGACTGGTACAGCGTGCAGACGGTCGGTGTGCACAAGGATCTGGAGCAGCCGGGCAGCCCGACGTACCGCAAGTGGCACGACGAAGTGCTGCGTTTTCGCGGCGGCAATCCGCCGGAATTCGGCGCGATCTGGATGGTGTACTACCCGGGCATCATGATCGAGTGGTATCCGCATGTGCTGGTGGTGTCGTGGCTGATTCCGCGCGGTCCGCAGAAAACCACCAACGTGGTGGAGTTCTATTACCCTGAGGAAATCGCGCTGTTCGAACGGGAGTTCGTCGAAGCCGAGCGCGCCGCCTACATGGAAACGGCCCGCGAAGACGACGAGATCGCCGAGCGCATGGACGCTGGCCGCCGTGCGCTGATGAATCGCGGCGAATCGCAGGTCGGCCCGTATCAGAGCCCGATGGAAGATGGCATGCAGCACTTCCACGAGTTCCTGCGGCGTGAACTCGGCACGATCTGATTGGCGCCTGCCCGGATTCCTCAGGCAGCACGCACGCATGGAAAGACGGACTTCGGTCCGTCTTTTTTGTTTAGACTAACAACATAGCTCGGCCGCCATCGCCAGTATCGAGGAGACGTCATGCCCCACACTCATTACACCACTCTGATCTCCGCGGCCAATCTCGCGGAACGCCTCGCCGCCGCGCCGGGCAGCGTGTTCGTCATCGATTGCCGTTTCGATCTGGCCGACCCCGAAGCGGGCGAAAAAGCCTATCTGGCCGGGCATCTGCCCGGCGCCCATTACCTGCACCTCGATCGCGACCTGTCGGGGCCGAAGAACGGCCAGAACGGCCGCCATCCGTTGCCGGATCGTGCGCGGCTGGTGGAGACGCTGGAGTCGCGCGGTCTGAAGCAAGGACAGCAAGTCGTCGCCTATGACGCGCAAGGCGGCATGTACGCCGCCCGTGCATGGTGGCTTCTGCGCTGGCTCGGTCACGACGCGGTCGCGCTGCTCGACGGTGGACTGCAAGCATGGGAGGCCGGCGGCCATCCGCTGACGCAGGACGCGCCCGCCCAGAACACCGGCGACTTCAAAGCCGGCGCGCCGCTGTCCGTCACGGTCGATGCGCAAACGGTCGAGCGCAATCTGGGCTCGAAGGAACGGGTCGTGGTCGACGCGCGCGCGGCCGACCGCTATCGCGGCGAGAACGAGACGCTGGATCGTGTCGGCGGCCACATTCCCGGCGCGCTCAACCGCTTCTTCAAGGACAACCTCACCGCCGACAGCCGCTTCAAGCCGGCTCATACGCTGCGCGAGGAATTCCACGCGCTGCTCGCCGACACGCCGCCGGAGCACGTGATACTGCAATGCGGTTCCGGCGTGACGGCCTGTGTGAATGCGCTGGCAATGGAAGTCGCCGGCCTCCACGGCGCGGCGTTGTATGCGGGATCGTGGAGCGAGTGGAGTTCGGATCCGAAGCGGCCCATCGCAACGGGCCCGAATCCTTGAGCGTCAAGGTCAGCGCCCGGTAGGCGGGAAGTTGGAAAAAGGCCGTTCAACCGCACTCAGGCGGCAACGGCCTTCTTGAACCGCGAGCGCGAGGGCTCGCCGGTCAGCGTAAAAAACAGGCGGTTCAGGCTACGCCATGCTGCTTGAACCACGCCAGCGTACGGCGCCAGCCGTCTTCCGCGTCGGCCTTTTTGTAGCTCGGGCGGTAATCCGCGAAAAACGCGTGACCCGCATCTTCATACACGACGAACTGCGAACCGCGTCCCACTTGCGGACCTTGCGCGATGGCCTGCTTCATCTGTTCGAGCGTGTCCTGCGGAATGCTTTGATCTTGCAACCCATAGAGTCCCAGGACCGGCGCATGAAGGTGCGCGACCTCGTCGAGCGGATTGGCCGGCGTTATCGCGTTCTTTGCGCCCGTTACTCGTCCATACCAGGCGGCGCCCGCCTTCAATCGCGGGTTATGTTCGGCGTACAGCCATGCAATGCGCCCACCCCAGCAGAAGCCGTTCACGCCTAGGCGGTTCAGATCGCCGCCATGCTCGCCCGCCCAGGCAACCGTCGCGTCGAGATCGCCGATGACCTGATCGTCCGGCACCTTGCTGACCAGTTGCTCGTTGAGCTGCTGCATGCTCGTATAAACGGTCGGATCACCCTGCCGCTCGTACAGATTCGGCGCGATCGCGAGATAGCCCTGCTTGGCGAAGCGCCGGCACACGTCGGCGATATGCTCGTGCACGCCAAAAATCTCGTGCACGACGATGATCACCGGCAAGTGCGTCTTACCCTTCGGCTGCGCGCGGTACGCCGGCACCAACGTGTCGCCGGAGCGTACCGCCACTTCGCCTGCTTCGAGACCGTCGCTGTCCGTATGGATAGTTTGCGCGGATACCGGCAGCACGGCGGCGGCGAATCCGGTGCCGAGCGCTGCTTTAATGAAAGTGCGACGGTCGAAGGGGACGTGCGGGACCAGGCTGTCGATCTCGGGTTTCAGCATGCGGCGCTCCTCGGTTGAACGTTGGAGGCAACAGGATACGCCTGACACGCATCCTGTTGCACAAGCAACGTTTCCGGGCGCCGACCAGGCGCGGCACAGCCCAAGTCAGTGGAGCTTGACCCGCGGCAGCGTTGTCCGGCGTAACCAGTGAGCGAACGTATCGAGCACCATCCGCGCGTAGCCGTGCAGCGCGGCGATGTGCAGCCGGTACAGCGACATGTACATGAAGCGCGCGAACAGCCCTTCGATCAGCATATTGCCGCCGATCACCCCGCCCATCAGATTGCCGACGGCGCTGAAATGCCCGAGCGACACCAGCGAACCAAAGTCGCGATAGGTAAATTCCGGCAACGGCTTGCCATCGAGCCGCGCCGCCAGCGCCTTCATCAGAAAGCTCGCCTGCTGGTGAGCCGCCTGCGCGCGCGGTGGCACGTTGCGCTCATTGCCCGGCCACGGACAAGCGGCGCAATCGCCAAGCGCGAAAACGTTGTCGTCGATTTCGGTTTGCAGCGTGCGGCGCACGACGAGCTGGCCCAGACGATTCACCGGCAGGCCGTCGAGCTGGCTCAGCACCGCCGGCGCCTTGATACCCGCCGCCCACACCGTCAAATCGGCGCGCACGGTTTTGCCGCTTGCGGTGCGGATCAGGCCGGGCGCGACTTCGGCCACGGTTTCGCCGATCATCAGCTTCACACCGAGCTTGGTGAGCAGCTCGGCCGTAGCTGTCGAAACCCTTTCCTGCAGAGCCGGCAGAATGCGCGGCCCCGCCTCGATCAGCACGATCCCGACGTCATGCCGCGGATCGAGCTTATGCAGGCCGTATGCGGACAGCACCTGCGCGGTGTTGCGCAATTCCGCCGACAGTTCCACACCGGTTGCGCCGCCGCCGACAATCGCCACCTGAATGCGCGGCTCGCCCGTGGACGACGTGCCCGGACCCGATTCGACGGGCTCGTGCACCTGGTGTTCGGCACGCATGCAGGCCGCGATCAGGCGTTTGCGGAAACGCTCGGCCTGACTGACCGTGTCGAGCGCAAGGGAGAATTCGGGCGCACCCTTTACGCCGAAGAATGCGGTCGTGCTGCCGATCGCGATGATCAGCGTGTCGTATTCAAGCTCGCGTTCGGGTAGCAGTTCGGCGCCGTCGTCGTCGAGCACGGTTCCAAGCGTGAGGCGCTTGTTCGCGCGGTCAAGGCCTGTCAGTTCGCCCTGCTGAAATTCGAAGCCATGCCAGCGCGCTTGCGCCGCATATTCGAGTTCCTGCGTGAAGGGGTCCATGCTACCGGCCGCCACTTCGTGCAACAGCGGCTTCCAGATATGCGTCGGATTCCGGTCGACGAGCGTGACCTGCGCCCGCACGCTGCCCTTGTTCTTGTGGGGTGCGTAGCGATCGCCCAAACGCGTCGCCAGTTCCAGTCCCCCCGCGCCTCCGCCAACGACGATAAAACGATGCATTGAACTCTCCGTGTTTGCCGATGGGTTATGCGTCGCCGCGACGCGCACGAGATCTCACCCGAGCGCGCCGCCTTTGAGCGATTGTCCGCGAGCAACACGGGTTGTCACAAGCCATCAATGCGCATGTGTGACATGCGCACGACGATATCGCGCCCCGTCATACGCAAGTCAATGCGCTTCTTCCCAGTTCAGGCCGGCGCCCACTTCGGCGACCAGCGGCACCTTCAGGTCGGCGACACCGCACATCAACTCGGGCAAGCGCTTGCGCACGTCGGACAATTCCGCGTCCGGTACCTCTAGAATCAGTTCGTCATGCACCTGCATGATCATGCGCGTACCGATCTTCGACTCTTCGATCCATTTCTGCACCGCGATCATCGAGAGCTTGATCAGATCGGCGGCCGTGCCTTGCATCGGCGCGTTGATCGCGGCGCGCTCGGCGGCCTGACGGCGCGGACCGTTGCCGCCGTTGATCTCGGGCAGCCACAGCCGGCGGCCAAACACCGTTTCGACGTAGCCCTTGGCCTTCGCGCTCACGCGCGTTTCGTCCATATAACGCGCCACGCCCGGATAACGTGCGAAATAGCGGTCGATATAGAGCTTGGCCGCGTCGCGCGTAATGCCGAGGTTCGAGGCGAGCCCGAACGAACTCATGCCGTAGATCAGACCAAAGTTGATGACCTTGGCCACGCGGCGCTGGTCGTTCGAGACTTCGAGCGGCGTTACGCTGAATATCTCCGCCGCGGTGGCGCGGTGAATGTCTTCCCCTTGCGAGAACGAACGCAGCAACGATTCGTCGCCCGAAATGTGCGCCATGATGCGTAATTCGATCTGCGAGTAGTCCGCGGAGACCAGCTTGTGCCCCGGCGGTGCAATAAACGCTTCGCGAATACGGCGGCCTTCGCCGGTACGGACGGGAATGTTCTGCAAGTTCGGATCGTTCGATGCCAAACGTCCCGTCACCGCCACGGCCTGCGCATAGTTCGTATGCACGCGTCCCGTGGTGGCGTTGACCATGCGCGGCAGCTTGTCCGTGTAGGTCGATTTCAGCTTCGACAGGCCACGATGTTCGAGCAGGATCTTCGGCAGCGGAAAGTCTTCCGCGAGTTTTTGCAGCACTTCTTCGTCCGTGGACGGTGCGCCGCTCGGGGTCTTCTTGACCACCGGCAACTCCAGCTTCTCGAAGAAGATCTGCCCGATCTGCTTCGGCGAACCCAGATTGAATTCGCCGCCGGCCAGCACATACGCCTCGCTTTCCAGCTGAATGAGACGCGTGGCGATTTCGCTGCTTTGCTGACGCAGCTTCTCCGCGTCGATCAGCACGCCCGTGCGTTCCATCTTCCGCAGCACGCGCGAGGTGGGCAGTTCGATGTCGCGATAGACGTACTCGAGCGTTTTCTCCGCCGCCACCTGCGGGTACAGCACCTGGTGCAGCCGCAAGGTGATGTCGGCGTCTTCCGCTGCGTATTCCGCGGCCTTGTCCAACGCGACTTCGTCGAAGCCGATCTGCCCCGCGCCCTTGCCCGCCACCTCTTCGTACTTGATCGTCTTCACACCGAGATGACGCAGCGCGAGGCTGTCCATGTCGTGCGTGCGATGCGATTCGACCACGTACGATTGCAGCAGCGTGTCGTGTTCGATACCGCGCATTTCGATGCCGTAGTTCGCCAGCACCTGCTCGTCGTACTTGAGATGCTGGCCGACCTTCTTGTGCTGCACGCTTTCGAGCCACGGCTTGAGCTTTGCGAGCACTTCGTCGCGCGGCAATTGCACGGGAGCGTCCGGGCCGCGATGCGCGAGCGGCACATAGGCCGCACGGCCCGCCTCGACCGACAACGACAGCCCCACGATCTGCGCGACCATGGGGTCGAGCGAGGTGGTTTCCGTATCGAAGGAGGTCAACTCGGCCGCGTTGATCCTCTCGAACCACGCGTCGAATTGCTCCCACGTCTGCACGGTGTCGTAATGGCGCTCGTGATCCACCGACAAAGCAGGCGCCACGTCGGTTTCCGGACCTTCCATGGCGTCCGCGATTTCCACTTCGCGCAGCCACGTCTTGAAGCCGTGGCGCGTGAACACCTCGCGCAATTCCTCGCGCGATTCCGGCCGGCTTTGCAGGCTTTCCTCGATCGACACGATATGGTCGGTCATATCGCAGTTGCGATCCACCGTGACGAGTTTCTTCGCCATCGGCAGAAAATCGAGCGCACGGCGCAAATTGTCTCCTACCGCACCTTTAATTTCGTCCGCATGTGCGACGATGCCATCCAGCGACTCGAATTGCGTCAGCCATTTGATCGCTGTTTTCGGCCCGCATTTCTCGACGCCCGGCACGTTGTCGACGGTATCGCCGATCAACGACAGGTAGTCGACAATGCGCTCCGGCGGCACGCCGAACTTGGCGAGCACACCGGCGCGGTCGAGCGTTTCGTTAGTCATCGTATTGATGAGGGTGACATGATCCGACACAAGCTGCGCCAGATCCTTGTCACCCGTCGACACGATCACATTCATGCCACGCTTTTCCGCCTCGGTGCTGAGCGTGCCGATCACGTCGTCGGCCTCGACACCTTCTATCATCAGCAACGGCCAGCCGAGCGCGCGCACGGCCACATGAATCGGCTCGATCTGGCGCGAGAGATCGTCCGGCATGGACGGGCGATTCGCCTTATAGTCGGGGTACCAGTCGTCGCGAAACGTTTTGCCCTTGGCGTCGAACACGCACGCGCTATACTCTGCTGTGACTTCCTTGCGCATGCGCCGCAGCATGTTGATCATCCCGTAGAGCGCACCTGTCGGACCACCGTCGGGGCTGCGCAGATCAGGCATCGCATGGTAGGCCCGGTACAGATAACTCGAACCGTCGACCAATAGCAGGGTCTTACCTTCAAGGCTTCGTTCTTCAGGCATTATGACTAAGAGAAAAGTGATTCCGAGTCTGCGATCACTCGCAGATCAAGAGCGCGCAACGGCCAAAAAGGCCCGCGCATCGTGGCAGATGTTCACGATTATGGCAGAGTTTATCGAGGCGACCGAGTACCTCTCGGAGATTCGCCCGGCTGTCAGCATCTATGGTTCGGCTCGCCTGAAACCGAACTCGCCCTACTACAAACTTGCCACGCAAATCGCGCGCAAGTTGTCCGACGCCGGCTTTGCGGTGATCTCGGGCGGCGGCCCGGGCATCATGGAGGCGGCCAACAAGGGCGCTCATGCGGGCAAGGCCCCGTCGGTCGGTCTGAACATCGAATTGCCGCACGAGCAATCGGGCAATCAATGGCAAGACATCTCGCTGCGCTTCCGCCATTTCTTCACGCGCAAGGTCACGTTCGTGAAGAACTCGGACGCCGTGATCGTCATGCCCGGCGGCTTCGGCACGCTGGACGAACTTGCCGAAGTGCTCACGCTCATCCAGACCAAGAAGTCGCGTCATGTGCCGATCATTCTGGTGGGCGCGGAGTTCTGGGAAGGCCTGCTTGCGTGGTTCAAGAACTCGCTCACGCCCATGGGCCTGATCAACCCGGCCGACATGGACCTGATGCAGGTCATCGACGATCCGGACCAGGTGCTCGAAGCGGTGCTGAAGTTCTATGAAGACCGCGAAGAAACCGAGCCGCAGCCGACCAAGTCGGATGAAGACCGGATGTTCTATCTGTGAGTCTGCACGCTTCGCGCTGCGGCGCGAAGCGAATGCAACTCCATGCGCCATGAACACGCAGATCACTAACGGGTAGCCTCGAGGCTGCCCGTTTCCTTTTCGCGGGTTTGATCGCCTTGCGCTTGCAACCATTCGCAGAACTGCTCGACTAGCGGCGCATGCGCGACCTCGCGCCGTGCGACCCACCAATAGCCGCGTGCATCGATGCGCGGGGCCGCCAGCGGCACCACGAGCCGACCCGACGCCAGCTCATCCGAGAGCAGGGGCAGCGGACCGAGCGCGACACCGAGGCCGTCCACCGCGGCCTGCAAGGCCAGATAGAAGTGATCGAACGATTGCTTCTTGCGGCATTTCACCATCACTCCAGCCGCCGATAACCAGTTGCTCCAGGCATCCGGCCGCGTGTCGGAATGCAGCAGCACGTGCCGCGCGAGATCGTCGGCGACGTTGATCGGCGAGCGCTGCAATAGCGCCGGACTGCACACGGGAATCTCGCTTTCACCCAGAAAATGGCCGCTCACGCAGTTGGGCCAGTGTGCGGGACCGCGACGAACCGCAACGTCGAAGCCGTCCAGGGTGTCGACCGGCGCGTTCGAGGTCGACAGTCTCAACTCCACATTCGGCACCTTGCGCTGGAACTGATGCAGGCGCGGCAGCAGCCATTTCATCGCGAACGTGGGCAACGCATTCACGCGCAGCACATGGACGACGCCGGTGTCGCGCAATTGGTCCGTTGCACGCGCGATGCTGTCGAACGCGGCCTGAACGGTGGACAGGTAGCGGCGCCCTTCTTCGGTCAGGCGCACGCGTTTGCCGCGACGCTGAAACACCTGCACGCCGAGCCACGTTTCGAAAGCCGCGACCTGCCGGCTGATTGCACCATGCGTCACATGCAGCTCGGTCGCCGCGGCGGTGAAGCTTTCATGCCGCGCCGCGGCTTCGAAGGCGCGCAGCGCCGGAAAAGGAGGAAGGTTACGGGCCATGCTTGTGATTCTAGATCACAAGCCGGCGCTCAAAAATCGTTTTGCCCGCCGCGGGTTCGGCGCTAACCTCCTGAGCTTGAACTGGAAGCGAACCGACATGGACCACGATCTCACCTTGTCCGAGCCCGCGCTGGCGCCCACGCCCACCGTGCGGGAAATCTTCGGCGGCTTTCTCGGCCTCGGGCTGATCTCGTTCGGCGGTGCACTGCCGCTGGCGCGGCGCGCGCTGGTCGAACAACGCCGCTGGCTGAGCGCCGACGAATTCACCGACCTGCTCGGCCTATGCCAGTTTTTACCGGGCGGCAACGTGATCAATCTTTCGGTAGCAATGGGCATGCGCTTTCGCGGCGTGCCGGGCGCACTGGCCGGCCTCCTCGGACTGATCGCGGGACCGTCGCTGGTGGTGATCGGCCTTGGCGTGCTGTACGAACACACGCAGAACGACCCGCACGTTCGCCATCTGTTTGCCGGTCTTGCCGCAGCGGCTGCCGGCCTGCTGATCTCGATGGCCGTGAAAATCCTGTTGCCGTTACGGCATAGTCCGATGGCCGCGCTTATCGCGGCGCTCGGCTTCATTGCGATTGCGATCATGCGTCTACCGCTTCTGCCCACCATGCTCGTGCTGACGCCGCTCAGCATTTACATCGCCTCGCGGAGCGCACGATGAACGACACGCTCATTTCCCTCGCCGTTATTTTCAGCCAGCTTTCGCTACTGGCGTTCGGCGGCGGCAACACGATTCTTCCGGAGATGCAGCGGCAAGTGGTGGATGTGCATCACTGGATGCCGGCCAGCGAATTCAGCGCCCTGTTCGCGCTCGCGCAAGCGGCGCCCGGTCCGAATCTGATGATCGTCACGCTGGTCGGCTGGCATGTGGCCGGTTGGGCGGGCATGCTGGTGACCTCGGTGGCAAAGTTCGGGCCGTCGTCGCTCGTGACGATCCTCGCCATGCATGCGTGGGAGCGATTCAAGGACCGCCCGTGGCGTCGTTACGCGCAATTGGGACTGGTGCCGGTGACTGCCGGCATTGTCGCCGCGAGCGCGGCGCTGATTGCCGAAGCGTCGAACCCGACGGCCATTGCGTGGGCGATTACCGCCTTCACCGCCGTGATGGCGATGAAGACGCGCATTCATCCACTGTGGCTGCTGGCAGCCGGCAGTTTGATCGGGCTGACCGGCTTCGGGCAGCTTTGATCGAACAAAGGCGAGCCGAACCTGCGCTCGCCTTGCCCGCTTGTGAAAAGGCGCTTACTGGAACGCCACTTCCGCGAAGCTGCGCAGCTTGCGGCTATGCAAACGATGCAGCCCGTTCATCCGCAATAGCTCCATCGCCTTCACGCCGATCTGCAGATGCTGATCGACCTGCGCGCGATAGAACTGATCGGCCATGCCCGGCAGCTTGAGCTCGCCATGCAATGGCTTGTCCGACACGCAGAGCAAGGTGCCGTAAGGCACGCGGAAACGGAAGCCATTGGCGGCGATCGTCGCGCTTTCCATGTCGAGTGCAATCGCGCGGCTTTGCGACAGCCGCTGCACCGGCTCGCGGTGATCGCGCAATTCCCAGTTACGGTTATCCACACTTGCCACCGTGCCCGTGCGCATCACACGCTTCAATTCGACGCCGTCCAGTTGAGTGACCTGCGCGACCGCGCGTTCCAGCGCGACCTGCACTTCGGCGAGCGCCGGAATCGGCACCCACAGCGGCAGGTCGTCGTCGAGCACGTGATCCTCGCGCACGTAGCCGTGCGCGAGCACATAGTCGCCGAGACGCTGTGTATTGCGCAGGCCTGCGCAGTGGCCGAGCATGATCCACGCATGCGGACGCAGCACGGCGATGTGATCCGTAATGGTCTTCGCATTCGACGGCCCCACGCCGATGTTGACCATCGTGATGCCGCTGCCGTCGGCGCGCTTCAGGTGATACGCCGGCATCTGCGGCAGGCGCGGCGGAGCGGTGCCTTCCTGCGCCTGCTCGCCGAGGTTCTCGTTGTACGTGACCACGTCGCCAGGCTCGACGAACGAGGTGTATTCGCTGCGATAGGCGCGCAGTTCTTCGTCGTCGGTATGGGCCATCATCGTGCGACCGAGTTTGACGAACTCGTCGATATAGAACTGGTAGTTCGTGTACAGCACGTAGTTCTGGCAGTGCGTGGGCGACGTGGCCGTGTAGTGCTTCAGCCGGTGCAGCGAGAAATCGACCCGCGCCGCCGTGAACAGCGCGAGCGGATGCGGCTCGCCCGGCTGCGGCTCGTAGGTGCCGTTGACGATGCGGTCGTCGAGCAGCGCGAGATCGGGCGTGTCGAACACATCGCGCATCAGGAACAGACGCTCGCGATCCAGATCGCCTTCGAGGTGGATGCCCTCGGCGAACGCGAAATGAATCGGAATCGGCTGATCCGACACGCCGACTTCGATCTTCACGTGATGGTTCTTCGCCAGCAGGCGCAATTGCTCGCGATAGTAATTGCCAAACAGGTCAGGGCGCGTAACGGTCGTCTCGAACACGCCCGGACCCGCGACGAAACCATACGAGCGGCGCGAGTCGATATGCGTGTTGACCTCGGTGCACACGCGCACGAAGGGATAGCAGGCGCGCACGCGGCTCGGGAACAGTTCGTTGCGGCGATAGCGCGCGAAGGCGTCGCGCAAGAACGAAGTGTTCGCTTCGTAGATCGCCGAGAGGCGGGTAACGGCCTCGGTCGCGTCGTCGAAGGATTCGGTCGGGAAGCTGTTGGCGGGAGTCTGCACCGCGCGTTGATTGGTATCGTTGTTCATCTTCATTCGCCTCGATTGATGAGGCGACATTACCACGGAACGCGTGATCGCCAAATGACCTGGCGGCGCCACAACACACGCTCGCACGCGGCTCGCAAGATTGCGGGCACGCCGCGCGAAAGCGGCGCAAAATAAGGCGATCGCGCCCGACGGGCAGGCTGGATTTGCTAGAATCGGGGCACCCTATCGGAGAATCACCATGAAGCCGCTCCTTCCCGTCGCCGTTGCACTGGCCCTCGCCTTTGGCAACGCCGCGATGGCTGCCCAGCCTGTCGATGACACTCCGCCCCCCGGCGCGCCCCAGTCCGCCAATGAACGGGCGGGTCTGCCGGACCTGGAGAAGATCAATCGTCCGGCCGCCGAGGTCAGCTCGAAGGTCGAAATCAATGTTCCGCGCACGCCGAGCTTTTACGAGCGCAGCCCGAACGGCACCGAAATCACCGAATACCGCGACAAAGGCAAGCCCGTCGAAATCAACGTGCATTCGAACCTCGGCACGCGCTACCAGATGAGCGCGCCGCTCGACACGTCGCCCACCGTGCGCGACAACGGCCGCGCAAGCACGCGCTTGCCGTCGGTGAACCTGACCTATTGATGCATGCCGGCACGGCGGCCCCGGAGTGGGCCGCCGCCCGGATCCACGCCGCCCGCAAGGTGTCGTCCTGGCCTTCGGCCTGCTTGCCGGATTCCAACCTGGGCGGTTCGGCATTGAAATGCCGCAGCGCTTCACGGTCCCAGAGAACACGTTTCGTACCGCATTTGCCACACATCGCACTGGCCGCACTGCGCCAGCCCGACCAACCTGACTCGACGTTTCCCGCATGGCTGTCTTCACCGCTGTCACTGAACCCCAACTTACAGAATGGATGCGCCATTACGATCTCGGCGACGTCGTCGAATTTCGTGGCATCTCCTCCGGTATTGAAAACAGCAACTTCTTTCTGACGACAACGCGCGGCGAATACGTCCTCACGATCTTCGAAAAGCTGACAGCCGAACAACTGCCGTTCTATCTCGACCTCATGCGGCATCTGGCCGCGCACCGCGTGCCGGTGCCGGACCCCATGCCACGCGAAGACGGCGCGCTGTTCGGCCTGCTGCAAGGCAAGCCCGCTGCGATCGTGACCAAACTCGAGGGCGCGCCGGAATTGGCGCCGGGCGTCGAGCACTGCATCGAGGTCGGGCAAATGCTGGCGCGCATGCATCTGGCAGGACGCGATTACCCGGCCTATCAGCCCAATCTGCGCAGCCTGCCGTGGTGGAAGGAAACCGTGCCGACCGTTCTGCCGTTTCTGGAAGGCGAGCAACGCGACCTGCTGTCGTCCGAACTGGCGCATCAGGAAGCCTTTTTCGCCTCGGCCGATTACGCCGCTCTACCCGAAGGCCCATGCCACGCCGATCTGTTCCGCGACAATGCCATGTTCGCCCACGCCGATCCGGACACGGGCCACGAGGTACGCCTGGGCGGTTTCTTCGACTTCTATTTCGCCGGCTGCGATAAATGGCTGTTCGACGTGGCGGTGACGGTCAACGACTGGTGCGTCGACCTCGCCACCGGCAAGCTCGACGACGCGCGCACTGAAGCCATGCTGCGCGCTTACCAGACCGTGCGCCCGTTCACCGCAGAAGAAAACCGTCATTGGGGCGACATGCTGCGCGCGGGCGCATATCGTTTCTGGGTCTCGCGCCTGTATGATTTCCATTTGCCGCGCGCGGCCGAGTTGCTCAAACCGCACGATCCCGGCCATTTCGAGCGCATTCTGCGCGAACGCCTATCCGGCGTTGCACTTCCAGGCATTCATACCTCATGCAACTGATCGAAGTCCCCGCGAAAACCGGCTATGTGTGGTTCCGGCAGGGTATCTGGCTGTTCCGCAAGAACCCGCTCGCGTTTCTGACGCTGTTCTTCACCTATCTGCTGGTAATGACGCTCGTGTCGCAGATTCCAGTGATCGGCGGCGTGTTGCCCTTGGCGTTCATTCCGGGCGTCGCGGTCGGTTTCATGGCGGCGTGCCGCAACACGATCGCGGGCAAGCCGGTCTTCCCCACCATTCTGGTCGACGGTTTTCACTCGTACGGCCCGGTGGTCGCCAAACGGCTGCTGGTGCTCGGTGTGCTCTATGTCCTCGCGATGGCGCTGGTGCTGGCCGGTTCGGCGCTCGCCGACGGTGGCATGCTGCTCAAAGTGATGCTCGGCGGCGCCACGATGGACCAGGACGCAATTGCCAACAGCAATATTCCGCTAGCGGTAATCACGGCTTTGGCGCTCTACCTTCCGGTCGCCATGATCTTCTGGTTCTCGCCGATTCTCACGGCATGGCATGACGTGCCGCCCGTCAAGGCGATGTTCTTCAGCATCGTCAGTTGCTGGCGCAACCGCGGCGCGTTCATTGTGTTCGGCGCGCTGTGGTTCGCAGTAGCGATCACGGTGTCGCTCGGCTTGTCCGCGCTGATGCAGGCGCTGGGTGCGGGCGACTTCGCGTTCGCGGTTCTGATGCCCGCCACGATGATCGTGACAACCATGCTGTACTGCTCGTTCTACGCAACCTATCGCGGCTGTTTCGGTGTGCAAACGCCCGAAACACCGGACTTGCCGACCACCCCGGCGGCTTGAATTCCGTTCAGGTCCGGCGCGGTTCTAGCGCCGGACCCTGCGCCGCCTTCATCGCGGCGTCTGTCTTTCCCGCTTCAGCCATCCCCAACCGCACTCGTCAACGTGCTTCGATTTGCGGCACAATGGTTTGCGCGCAATCGATTTGCACGCTATTTTTTGCGAGATGCATCATGACCCAGCGCCCCGCTTTGCCCTTTACCCTCGACGAGCAACTCTGCTTCGCCCTCTACTCCACCTCGCTCGCCATGACCAAGGCGTACAAGCCGCTGCTCGATAAACTCGGCCTGACGTACCCGCAATATCTCGCGATGCTGGCACTGTGGGAGAGCGACGACGTCACGGTCAAAGACATGGCCGCGCGCCTGAACCTCGATTCGGCGACGGTCACGCCGCTGCTCAAGCGCCTCGAGGCGCAAGGGCTCGTGGAGCGGGTACGCGGCACCGACGACGAGCGTCTCGTCTACGTCCGGCTCACCAAAGCCGGTTCGGCACTCAAGCGCCAGGCACGCGAGGTGCCCGCGGAAATCTTCTGCGCAACGCAGCAGACACCCGAATTCCTGCTGCGCTTGCGGGATGACCTGACGCGCCTGCGCGGCACCCTCAACGATTACATGGACCACTAGACGGTCCGCTCCAGATCATGCGCTATCGCCTTCATGCAAAAAATCATTTGCACACAAATGATTTGTACACTATCTTTGTCACATGCCAAGCGATGAGTGCTCTGCCGGAACGGCAGGCCAGCAAAGAGCGGCAAACACGCAAATCCTGATAACCCGGACAAAGGAGCAGCACCATGAACATCCTCTACAAAGCAAGCGCAACGAGCACCGGTGGCCGCGACGGCCGCGCAGTGTCGTCGGACAATGCGTTGGACGTTAAGCTGGCCGCGCCGCGCGAATTGGGCGGCACGGGCGCGGCGGGTACGAATCCGGAACAACTTTTCGCAGCCGGCTACTCGGCGTGTTTCCTGAGCGCAATGAAGTTCGTCGCCGGTCAGCAGAAGAAAACTTTGCCGGCAGACACGCAAGTCACGGCGGAAGTCGGTATCGGCCCGAACGACAAGGGCGGCTTCGCGCTCGACATCGACCTGCGCGTTTCGCTTCCGGGTCTCGACGCAAGCGCGGCCAAGGAACTGGTCGACGCCGCGCATCAGGTCTGCCCGTATTCGAACGCCACGCGCAACAACGTCGCGGTTCGTTTGCAAATCGCCTAAGCTGCCTCTTCGGCGCATCGCCAAAGAATCGCCAAAGAATCGCCAAAGAAGCGCTGAAGAAGCGCTGAAGCGACGCTGAAAACCGCGCCACCGCTACACACACAGCGCCCGCACCCTGCACAATAGGGGCGGGCGCTGTCCCAATTTGCGGACGCGGCATGCAATGTGCAAAACGGGTCCGTGCCACCGCTTGCCAGGCTTGTTACGCTTCACGCTTGCGGCCGGAAATAGCGCCACCATCCGTCCTGGTCCAACAATCCATATTTCCTGATGACACGCGTCCGACGACTGAACGACACCTTCGATACCGGGCTGGTCTGGCTTCGCCGCGACCTGCGCAACACGGACAACGCCGCGCTCTACTACGCGCTCAAGCATTGCGAGCGCGTGTGGTGCGTGTTCGTGTTCGATACGACGATTCTGCAACCATTGGTCGACGTGTGGCGGGCTCGTCATCCGGACACGCAGCCGCAGGACCGCCGCATCGAGTTCATTCTCGCGGCGCTGGGCGAACTGGACGAGGCGTTACGCGTGAAGGGCGGCGGTCTGATCGTGCTTTACGGCAATCCGGCCGATCTGGTACCGAAGCTGGCCGACGAACTCAGCGTAGACGCCGTGTTCGCCAATCACGACTACGAGCCGGTCGCTATCGAGCGTGACGAGACGGTGCGCGAGCAGCTCACCGATGCCGGCCGCCAATGGCTGACGTTCAAGGATCAGGTGATTTTCGAGCGCGACGAGGTGCTCACCGGCCAGAGCAAACCGTTCACGGTGTTCACGCCATACAAGAATGCATGGCTCAAGCAACTGAACGCTTTCGATCTGAAGCCGTATCCCGTGGAAACGTACGCGAAACATCTGGCCGCGCCGCCATCGAAGCTGGACCGCCAGTTGCCGTCGCTCGAACAACTCGGCTTCGCGCCGAGCAATCTCGGTGAACTCAAGTTGCCCACGGGCATGAGCGGCGCGCAAACCCTGCTCGACGATTTCATGACCCGCATCGACAGCTACGCCGACCGGCGCGACTTCCCCGCAGCCAAGGGCCCGAGCTATCTGTCGATGCATCTGCGCTTCGGCACCGTCTCGATCCGCACGCTCGCGCGCCTTGCCCATGAGATGTCGCTGCAACCCGATGGACAAGGCTCGGCAACATGGCTGTCGGAACTGATCTGGCGGGACTTCTACTTCATGATTCTGGCGCATCATCCGCGGCTGGCTAGCGGTGCGTCGTTCAAGGAAGAGTATGACCGGCTGCGCTGGGAGCAAGGCCCGGAAGCGGACGAGGCGTTTGCCGCGTGGTGCGACGGACGCACGGGCTACCCGCTGGTCGACGCCGCCATGCTGCAACTGAATCGCACCGGCTACATGCACAACCGCTTGCGGATGGTGACGGCGAGTTTTCTGGTGAAGGATCTCGGCGTGGACTGGCGCCTCGGCGAGCGGTACTTCGCCGAACAGCTCAACGACTTCGATTTCTCGGCAAATAACGGCGGCTGGCAGTGGGCGGCCTCGACGGGATGCGATGCGCAGCCTTACTTCCGGATTTTCAATCCGGTCACGCAGTCTGAGAAATTCGACGCCGAAGGACGCTTCATCAAACGCTATCTGCCTCAACTGGCAAAGCTGCCGTCGAAGTGGATTCATGCGCCTTGGCTAGCGGGCTCGGAGCGGCTCGCCGATTGCGGTGTGGTGTTAGGTAAAGACTATCCGGCGCCGATCGTGGACCATGCCGAAGCACGGGGGCGCACGCTGGCCCGTTTTGGCAAGTGAGCACCTGCTCACGTCGCTTTGCGTGGGTTCAGCACGTAAAAAGAAGACTCGCTGATGAGCCGATTGCCGTCGCTGCTGGCGTTGCCTGAAATGAACGGCCGGGCAGGCGGACTTGTTGATGCGCTACAGAGTTTGGGTGGCGTTCGCCGCGGAGTTGAATCACGCGTGGTGGCAATCGAATCCGGCTGTCTGTGCACGTGTGCGAGTTTGCGACAGCTTGGGCGCTTCACCCAGAATATCGACGTTTCAATGCGCGCCGATGTTTTAGTTCGCGCAGCTTAGTGCTGGCTCATCCACGACGGCTGGCGGACATTCGCCTCGCGGTCCAGCTTGCGCATGCGGAATTCCAGATCGTACAGATCCGTTGCTTCAGCGAGGAACGCGTCAGCGCGTTCTTTGGCGAGTTGATCGGGCGACTTGGTCAGAAACAGGAAAAGGCGGCTAAGCAGATACATGGTCAACCTCGAAAATGAATTTAGGCGTTAACGCCTAAGGGATAACCCCTATTATAGGGAAAACCCTAGTTTCGCGCCAGCACTCATTTCGAATTGTTGCTCCTACGTCACCGGGAGCCTGCGGAGGCCGCTGTGGCGGCAGCTTCCGCAATACGGCCCGTGCCCGTTCGGCGCTGATGCTTGAAGAACTCCCACACCATGGCGCTTGCGTCCGGACCTTTGGCGGAATGAAACGGCACCGCCTCGTCGCCGCCGCTCCAGGCATGAGCGAGCCCTTGCACGCGACACAGCCGCACCACGCGCCGCCCGCCGCGCAGGTAGTCACGCATGACCACGCCGCCCTTGCGCTCTTCGCGCACTTCGCCGGATTTGCGCGCGCCGTTCTGGTCGACGACACGGTTCAGACGGAGAAACTGCACCGCCAACTGGTCCGCGTTGACAGGCGAGACCACATGGTCGGCGTCGCCGTGGATGATGATGGCCGGCATGCCGGGATAATTGGCGACGTCGGCGGTCTCGTCGACCAGTTCGGCCGGTTCACGGCGAGCGCCGCGCCGCATCACGTCCATCGCCGCAATGCCGGAACGCGCCTCGCCAAAAGCGGGGCCAGAATGCAGCGCGACCGCCGCGAAGTGCTCCGGATAGTTGACGGCCAGCAACGCCGTCAGTCCGGCACCAGCGGAGATTCCGGCGACATACACGCGCTCGCTGTCGAAACCATGCTGCGCGACCAGCGCGTCCACCAGCGAAACGACTGCGCGCGCTTCAGCGCCGCCGGCGCTATCGCCGGCGTCGTACCAATGCCAGCAGCGATGCGAATGCACATGCTTCGACTGTTCCGGATAGACCACGGCAAAGCCGAACCGGTCGGCCAGCACGTTCATCCGCGTGCCTTCGGCGAATTCATCGATTGACTGTGTGCAGCCGTGCAGCATCACCACCAGCGGCATGGCCTCGAGCGCATGACCCGTCGGGATGTACAAGCCGTACTGAAGATGATTGACGAGCCGGCCGGGCGCAGCAGGCGCGGAGTGGAACGAGCGCGTCCACGAGCCGCTCGCCCATGCCGACGCCCGCGGGCGCACGCGCGATTCGCGGGCCGTGGCGCGCGGCACTTCGCGCTTGGCGGGCGCGCGCACTGCAGCGGCCGGCTTGAGCGGGCGAACTTTGGTGGACGTCTTGGGAGCGGCGGGCCGGGCCGGTCGTGTCGTGGTGCGCTTGGGAGTTTTGCGAGTTTGCTCGGTTTGGATCGCGAGCAACCGCTTAAGACCGCGCAGCCACAGTTTCGATAAACTTTTTGCCATTGGCGCATAACCTCGCAAAAAGGGACAGGGTCCGTCCGGTAGAACGGCAATTCGTTGTGCATTGCACAATAACACCAATCCTCATGCGATGCTGGAACCTGGGCACGCCATTCTGTAACCAAATTTCCGTTCGGCGAACCTTGCCGCGAGGCTGGCATCAAACCCTTGCACTGCTCGTGCGCCGGTCGTCTGCCGAGTGCTTGCCGCTTGTTCGGCAACCCACGTCCGGCGGCAAAAAGCCTCGCATGCGGCGAGACCGGCCTGCAACACCCGTCTATACTGGCGGCTAGCTCTGTGACCTGCGGGTCCGCTCCGGTCGGCGACTTGTGCCGCTCGCGCGTTAAATTCTCATTACCAACCTGATTCTACGCGGCCTCGGTCGCGCTATTTGCCATGCTCGATTTACCTGCCCACCTTTGGTATTCGATCACCAGCCTCGGCGGCGCCGGCATGACGCTGCCGCTCGCGTTCGCCATCGCGCTGTGGCTGGCGGTCGGCTATACGTGGCGCATGGCTGCGGGCTGGCTGCTGCTTCTGGGTGCGGCGATCGGCGTGGTGACCGTGACAAAGCTCGCGTTTCTCGGCTGGGGCGTCGGCGTGCGCGGGCTGGACTTCACCGGGGTCAGCGGCCACGCCATGCTGTCCACCGCCGTCTATCCGGTCGTGCTGTTCCTGATGCTGTTGCCGGCGCGCCCGGCGATTCGTCTGATCGGTGTCCTGCTCGGCCTTGCGGCGGGGATCGCGGTGGGCTTGTCGCGTGTCGTGCTGAGCGCTCACTCACCTTCTGAAGCCATTACCGGCTGTCTGACCGGCGCCGTGGCGGCGCTGGTGTTCGTTCGTCTCGCCTGGCACGCGGAGCCGGGCCGGCTGTCGGCGCTGCCCGTCGCCCTCAGCATGATGGTCCTCGCGGTGCTGATGCACGGCGTCCATGTGCCGACGCAGCGCTGGGTCACGCACATCGCGCTGAAAGTGTCCGGTCATGACCGGCCGTTCATCCGCGCAAAGTGGAGAGCCGTGCGCGATGTCCGTCCGGCCACCGCGCCGCTGTCGCAGACACTCAACACGCTGGCGCCGCCGCATTCGTCCGACGCCTGAATCCGCGCCTGTACCTTTTCCCCGCTGTTCAACAAGCCGTTTCATGCGCGCGGCTGAATGATTGTCATGGCTCACCGCTATAACCTTTCGTATATTACGATAGCGTTTTAACCCGCCGATCCGGCTCCTGCCGGTCTTCAAAGCCTTCATGACACTCCGCCGCCATTTGAAGCAAGCGCTGTTCGTCGCCAGCGCCATCTCCGTCGTTCTCAGCGCCAATGCGCGCGCCGACGAACTGGTGGTTTCCGCCGCCGCCAGCCTGACCAACGCGTTCAAGGCGGTCAGCGAAGTCTTCGAGCAGCAGCATCCGGGCACCAAAGTGTTGCTGAACTTCGGCGCCTCCGACGTGCTCATGCAGCAGATCGTCAAGGGCGCGCCCGCCGACGTGTTCGCGTCCGCGGATCAGAAGGCCATGGACAAGGCAGCCGCCGAAAAAGTGATCGTGCCGGCCACCCGCAAGGATTTCGCCGCCAATTCGCTGGTGCTGATCGTACCCACGGACAGCCGTTTCGCGCCGACAAGTCTGAACGATCTGGCATCGGCAAACGTGAAGCGGGTCGCGTACGGCGATCCGGCTTCCGTGCCGGTTGGCCGTTACACGCAGGGCGCGCTGCAGTCCGCGGGCGTATGGGACGCCGTGAGCGCGAAGGCCGTGCTGGCGGCGAACGTCCGTCAGAGCCTCGACTATGTGTCGCGAGGCGAAGTCGACGCCGGTTTCGTGTTCAGCACCGACGCCGCCGTCATGCCGGACAAGGTCAAGGTCGCGATGAACGTGCCGACGCAAACGCCGATCACCTATCCGATCGCGCAAGTGGAAGGCAGCCGTCACGCGGCGGACGCCCAGGCGTTCATGAACTTCGTGCTGTCGCCGGCCGGCCAGGCCGTGCTCGCCAAGTACGGCTTCAAGCCCGCGCACTAACTTCAGAGGACGGCGCACGCTCATGCAACAGGCCTGGATTCCGCTCCTGCTCTCGTTGAAAGTCGCGGGCTGGGCCACCGCGCTCAATCTGGTATTCGGCGTCGCGGCGGCCTTCGGTCTGTCGCGCTGGCGCTCCGGCGCGCGCGACGTGATCGATTCGCTGCTGATGCTGCCGCTCGTCATGCCGCCCACCGTGCTCGGCTATTACCTGCTCGTCCTGCTCGGACGGCGCGGGGTGATCGGCGGCTGGCTCGACCGTTTCGACATTCAGTTGGTGTTCACCTGGCAGGGCGCGGTGATCGCGTCGACGGTGGTGGCCTTTCCACTCGTGCTGAAGTCCGCGCGCGCCGCGTTCGAAGCCGTCGATCCGCAACTCGAACGGGCCGCGCGCACGCTGGGCGTCAGCGAAACGGCCGTGTTCTTCCGCGTGACGCTGCCGCTCGCCGCGCGTGGCATTCTCGCCGGCGGCCTGCTGGCGTTCGCCCGGGCGCTCGGCGAATTCGGCGCGACGCTGATGATCGCCGGCAACCTGCCGGGACGCACGCAGACGCTCTCGGTGGCGGTCTATTCAGCCGTGCAGGCCGGCGACGACAGCACCGCGAACTTCCTCGTGCTCGTAACCTCGGTGACGTGCGTCGTGATCCTGTTGCTCGCGGGGCGACTCGTGCCGCAGCACACGCTTTTGAAGTCCGGTTGATATGCTGCTCGCCGTCGACATCCGCAAGACCTTCCAGAGCGCCGAGCGCCGCTTCACGCTCGACGTCGCCTTTCAGGCCGCCTCGCAACGCGTCGTGCTGTTCGGCCCATCGGGCGCGGGCAAGAGTCTGACGTTGCAGGCTATCGCAGGTCTGCTGCGCCCCGACGAAGGCACGATCACGCTGCATGGCAACGCGCTGTTCGACCGCGCGCGCGGCATCGATCTGAAACCGCAAGCGCGCAAGATCGCGTATGTGTTTCAGGACTACGCGCTATTTCCGCATCTGAACGTGCGGCAGAACATCGGCTTCGGCTTGCAGCACGGCTGGCTCAATCCGCGTGCGCGAATCACGCATCCGCAGATCGATTACTGGCTCGATGCGCTGGAGTTGAAGAGCGTCGCGGGTGATCATCCGGCGCAGCTGTCCGGTGGACAAAAACAGCGTGTGGCGCTGGCGCGAGCGCTCGTCGCGCAACCTCAGCTGCTGTTGCTGGATGAACCGTTTTCCGCGCTCGACAGCGCGTTGCGTCAGCGCATGCGCCGCGAACTGTCCGAACTGCAAACGCGGCTCGATATTCCGATGGTGCTGATCACCCACGACCCCGACGATGTCGCCGCCTTCGGCGATCAGGTCGTGCAGGTCACCGACGGCCGCGTGCGCGAGAATCATTCGTTCGCCGGCTATGCGCGCAGCGAGCCTCGAGCCTGAACAGCAAGGCTTCGCACGCTCATTCCTTTTACGCCGAGGCGAGCGCTTGCCGCGCTCGAACTTTCAAAGCGGGCGCGAGCGTTTCGCCCGCTCAGTCTTTCACGCCGAGTATCACACTCGACGCCTTGAACGCCGCGACAGCGCGCCCGCCTTCCACGAGGCCGAGCGTATCGACACTTTCATTGGTGACGACCGCCGTCATCACCGTGCCGCCGTCCAGCACCAGCGACACCTCGGCATTGACCGCGCCGCGCTTCACGCTCTGCACCGTGCCGCTTAACTGATTGCGCGCCGAGAGTTTGAGCGGCGCGCCGCTTTCGTCGCCGACGAGCAGCACGACCCACGACGCCTTGATCAACGCGAACGCCGCTGCGCCCTCGACGAGGCCGAGTGTCTCGGTGCTTTCATGCGTGATGACGGAGACGATCGCCTGGCCGCCGGGCAGCGCCAGCGTGACTTCGTCGTTGACAGTGCCGCGCATGATCGCCGACACCGTGCCATACAGCTGATTGCGCGCGCTCGTCTTCACGCCAATGCGGCCGATCAGATCCCAGTCCGTCGCAAATCCTTCGATCGCCGCGCCCGCGCGTTCGAGAAAGCGCCGATGCTCGCGCTCCACCGCGCGAAACGTCTCGATCAGCTTCACGGCGCGCGGCGTCAGCGTGGTGCCGCCACCGCCTTTGCCGCCGGTCAGGCGCACCACGAGCGGCTCGCCGGCGAGGTTGTTCATGGTGTCGATAGCATCCCACGCGCCCTTGTAGCTCATGCCGACGGCTTTGGCCGCGCTGGTGATGGAACCGGTCTCGCCGATCGCCGCGAGCAGCGCGATCCGCGACGCGCCGCCCAGCGTCTGCGCGCCTGCCTGAAACCACACGGAGCCGCCGAGTTCGAGGGTTTCGCGGGAAAGATCGGTGCGATCGAATGACATGGCGGGGAAGCGGTCGCTAACCGCAAAAAGAACGACGGATCATTATAGCGACGCCAACCCGCGCCACCGTCCTGGCACCGAGCCGGACTTGCGCGCGGATAGATGGGATACTTTCCGCTCGACGCTTCGAACACCAGGCCCTTTGTATTTTCCGGCGCGGCCAGCCTCGGCCGCTTCGCCGTAACATCAACGAGGAGCAAGACAGTGAACATCGATCTATCCGGCAAGACTGCGATCGTCAGTGCATCCACGGCGGGCATCGGCATTGCGATCGCCACCGGCATTGCCGCATCGGGTGCGCAGACCATCATCAACGGACGCAAGCAGGACGCGGTGGACCGCGCAATCGAAACGATCCGCAAGACGGCGCCGCAAGCGAAATTGCAAGGCTTTGCGGGCGACCTCGGCACGGCGCAGGGCTGCGACGCCTTGATCCAGGCCGTGCCGCAGGCGGACATTCTGGTGAACAACCTCGGCGTCTTTGGCCCCGGCGACATCTTCTCCACCGAAGACGACGACTGGGAGCGCTACTTCCAGATCAACGTGATGTCTGGCGTGCGACTCACGCGCCACTATCTCAAAGGGATGATGGAGCGCAAATGGGGCCGCGTGGTGTTCATCTCGTCCGAGTCGGGACTGAATATTCCGCCGGACATGCTCGCTTACGGCTTTTCGAAGACCGCGCAGTTGAGCATTGCGCGCGGCATCGCCAAGCAGGCGGCCGGCAGCGGCGTCACCGTGAATGCCGTGCTGCCCGGACCGACCCTGTCCGACGGCTTGCGGGCAATGGTGGAAGAGACGGCCAAAGAACAAGGCAAAACGGTCGAACAGGTTGCCACGGAGTTCGTGCGCGCGCATCGCAGCAGTTCGATCATCCAGCGCGCCGCCACCACCGAGGAAGTGGCGAACATGGTCGTCTACGTGTGCTCGCCGCAGGCGTCGGCGACCACCGGCGCGGCGCTGCGCGTCGACGGCGGCGTGGTCGATACGATTGCCTGAGCTTGCCGCGCATCTGACGACCGACGGGCGGCACGGCCGCCCGTTTTCGTCTCCGAAGCTCGCGCTAACGGGCCGGCGTGGCGCTTACAGCGTACTGCGCAATCCCATTGCCGAACGACCAGTTTTCCTTCAGCACCTCGACGAGATTGATCAACACATCCTCTCGTCGCAGCCCCGGCGACTCCGCCAATTCGTCCGCCATCCGCTTGTATAGCGCCCGCTTCTGCTCGAGCGTGCGCGTGTTGTTCAGCGTGATCTGAATCATCACGAGATCGTCGCTTCGCTCCACGTTCAAATACTGGTTGTCGTACACAAAGTTGCCGGCCTCGTGCTCGGTGATCAGCATGAAGATGTCGTCCTTCGGCACGTTGAACGTCGCCACCAGCGCACGTTGGATGCTATCGGTCAGCGCCTTCCGGTATTCGACGGGCTTGCCGGCGCGTAAAGCGATTCGTGTGAGCGGCATGATGAACCTCCTTCCCCGGTTGTGTTGATGCGGTAAGGACAGCTTAGGCGCGCTCAGTCATAATAAACAGACATCATTAGTGATTTCATCTATATTCATTTGAAATGAAAGTTCTCGATCTCGATGCGGTCCGGGCGTTCGTTCTGGTCGCCGACCTGCACAGCTTCACGCGTGCCGCGGACGCGCTCGACACGACGCAATCGGCCGTCAGCCTGAAACTCAAACGGCTGGAGGCGCACCTGGGCAAACAATTGCTGGAGCGCACGCCGCGCGTTGTGCGTCTTTCCGCGGACGGCAACGCGTTCCTCGGCGCCGCGCGCGACTTGCTCAACGCGCATGAACGCGCGCTGGGATCGCTGTCGGTCGAGCGTCGGCGGCTCGCGTTGGGGCTCAGCGAGCACGTGGCGGGACCGGACTTGCCGCTTCTGCTCGGCAGGCTCAACGCGCACGATCCGGGTCTGGTGATCGAATTGCACCTGGGCACGTCTTCCGCGCTGCTTGCGCAATTCGACGAACGCCGCCTCGACGCGGTAATCATCCGCTATGGCGCCGACGAACCGCCGCGCGACGACGCGCAAGTGCTATTCAGCGAACCGATCGCCTGGCTCGCCACGCCGGCGTGGCTGCCGCGAGTCGGCGAACCGTTGGCGCTGGCGCTGTTGAGCCCGCCGTGCAACGTGCGCGACGTGGCGCTGCGCTCGCTCACGCAGGCGGGCATTGGGTGGCAGGAGGTGTTCGTCGGCGGTGGCGTGGCGGCCGTCGGCGCGGCGGTGGCGGCAGGGCTGGCGGTGTCGCCGCTGGCGCGCCGCGTGGCGCCGCGCGGTCTGATCGATGTCGGCCTGCGGCTGGGCTTGCCCCAACTGCCGGAATCGCGCGTCACGCTGCATTCGCGGGTGAGGGACGCGCGGTCGTTGGAAACGTTGCGGTTGGTGACGAATGGGTTGGCGACACAATGACGAAGCGCCTCGTCACGTTGATCCACAAATGAAGGAAGGTCGACGCCTTTCTTTTAACCCAGAAAAATCCTTGTCCGCGGCATAAAGGCGGAGGTCGACCAGTCAGCCGAAGCGCGAACGCGCGCTCCGGTTTCGAGATCAGTGAATGATCGGCGGCAGCGAGCCGCTGCTGGCGGTAGCGGGATTGCTCGTTGCGCTCGCCGGATTGGCGCCAATGTTTGCGGATGGCGCCGTATTGACGGATGACGACGCCGAATTCACCGGGGACGCAGCCGGTTTTATCGCACCAGGTTTCGCCGCAACCTTGACCTTCTGCGGATGCGTCGAACGGCTCGCGACCAGGTTGGCGTGCATGACCTTGCCGTGTCCCGGCTTCGCCTGAACGACTTGCGCGTGCGGCTTTTTACGCTGCGTCACGACCGCCGCTTTCGCTTGGGTCTTGTTCGCGCCTGCTGCCTTGGCTCCGCTCTTCGTGGCGCCCTTGGCCGACACCTTGCTGACGCTGCCATGCGCCGACGGTTTAACGCCGTGTCCCGACGCTGATGCAACGTGCGGCGCGGCATGCCCCGTACCCGACGCATGCTTCGGAGCAGACCTTGCGGCGGACTTTGAAGCCGACTTCGAAGCGCCTTTCGAGCCAACGCCAGACTGCCCGTTGGCGGCTGCCCCCGTCTTTGTCCCAGCCTGCTTCGTGACATGCCCGCTCTGTTCGGACGGGTTCCACACTTCCGTATAACCCGCGGCCATGACCGGTCCTGACATACACCACACGGCGAACGCCGCTCCCACTGCTACTGCTCGAACGCCCATCTCCTGCCTCTCCTGATCTTCGACTTTATAACGAGCCTGGATTATATTCTCTTGCAAAAATCCATATTTAGACTAACATTAATTTCAAGTACACATTAGGACTTTTCCAGCCATGGCTCACGCTGCTCGTGCCACCCAACCTGAAGAGCCGATTCGCCGGCCGCCTTCAGCACCCACGCTAACGGAAATGTCCGCGGCGGGGCTGCGCGCGTTCTTCAACATCGCCCGCGATTGGGACTTGAGCGCAGAAGAGCAGATCGTGCTGCTAGGCTCGCCGGGCCGCTCGACTTATTTCAAATGGAAGGCGGCGCCTGAAACGGCCCGCCTCGGTCGCGACACGCTCGAACGCCTGTCGCTGCTGCTCGGTATCTATAAGGCGCTGCAAATCCTGCTGCCGCAAGCCAGCATCGCCGACACCTGGATCAAACGTCCCAACAGCGCGCCACCGTTCGGCGGCCGCCGCGCGCTGGACCGCATGCTGGCGGGCAACATTAGCGACCTCGTGGCCGTGCGCCAGTATCTCGACGCAATGCGAGGCGGCTGGGCGTGACACAACCGCATTGGCAGGACCGCTGGCGTACCGCGCCGCTCGATTGGTCGCCCGCGTATCGCGTGATTCCGACGCGCTTTCCGGCCGTCAATCTGTTCGACCGGGTCGCCTCGCCGGAAGACTTCGACGCGCTCTACGCGCTCGAAGCCATGACCAACGACCGTCTGCGCACCGAAGTCGGCGAACTCGATCTGGTGCCGCGCGAAGAGCGTCGCTTCGGACCGGGCTACGGGCCGATCATGGCCGCGCTGACCCATTTGAACCCGCTCGGCAGCCGCTTCTCCGACGGCACCTATGGCGTGTTTTATTGCGCCCGTTCACGCGCCACCGCGATCGCGGAAACGCGCTATCACACGGGGAAATTTCTGGAAGCAACGGCCGAACCGCCCATGCGCCAGCAGATGCGCCTCTACACCGTCGTCGCGCTAGGCAACGTGGTGGACATTCGCGCCGACAAGTCGGTGGATCTCGCGGTGCTGTCGCCGGATGATTATCTGGCCGGACAATCCCTCGGCCGGGCGGTCCGCGAGGCGGGTGCGCCGGGTATCGTGTATCCATCGGTGCGGGACGACGAAGGCGAATGCCTCGCCGCGTTCAAAACCACGCTCCTGCGCGACTGTCATCACGCGGCGTATCTGGAATACAACTGGAACGGCAACGAGGTGGATATGGTTTTCGAACTCAACCAGGTGGGCTAGGCTGACAAGCCCGCACGCGGGCGCAAGCTGTCAGCAGTGTCAGGGCAGCGCCAGCGCTGCCGCCCCTTCCGCGCGAGCCTCTTCGACCGAGATCGACCAGCGCCGCAGCGCCAGCGGCTCCACGATCGTGAGCTTGCCTTCCGGGCCGAACGCGCCAGTGTCGATAAACACCTGCGAGCCGACCTGCTTGATGTCACGCATCGGCGTGTGGCCGCAGTAGGTCAGCGAGAGACCGCGCTGCCGCTGCGGATCGCCATTGCCCAATGCCAGCTCGCGTCCCCACAGCAATTGCTGGCGGGTTTCGGCGGAGAAATTCCCCGCATCGAGCTCGGCATCCGTGCCGAAGAATTCCCCATGCAGCACGTTGAAGCGCTCCTTGCCACTGCCGATCACGCGCGCAAGCGGCAACCCGCGCAGGATTTCGGCGTAGTGTTGCAGGCGTTCGTCGGAAAGTTGCGCCGCCCATAGGCCGCCGATTCCATACCACGACTGACGCCGCAAGCGTCCATCGGCGACGGCGCACAGCATGTCTTCATGGTTGCCGAGCACGGCGAAAAACCACGGCTTGTCGAGCAGAGCCAAAGCGAGTTCAGAATGCTCGCCGCGATCCACCAGATCGCCGACCGAAAAGAGCCGGTCGCGCGCCGGGTCGAACGTAATCACGCGCAGCAGATAGCGCAATGCATCGACGCAGCCATGCAGGTCGCCGACCACGAAGTCGCGACCGCTCCGGTTGGCCGGGTGATGTTCAACGGAATTGACGAGTACGGAAGCCATGGGTCCATGATAATGCGGCATCCGCGACGTGTATGCGCGCTGCCCATCGTATCCTGGCGCCGCAGCGAGCTGAAACGACGCAAATCGACGCAAAACCGGGATATTTCCGGCAGCCCTTACCGCAAATACACGCCTAACGCGGTCACTATTGCTGAGTGCGCAGTTTGGCCACCTGATCGGCCGTTACGGTCGATTGCGGATTGCCGAACTGTCTGGTCACGTAGTTCGTAATGGCGGCCACCTGATCGTCGCTGAGCTGGGTGCCGAATGCCGGCATCAACACGTCCGCCTGTTTCGTCGTACGACTGACGCCGCGCAGGATCACCAGCGCCAGATTGTTGGCGTCGCTCGCGCCCACCGCCGAGTTATGGATCAGCGACGGATACGCCCCGGGCGCGCTCGCGCCCACACCCTGCCCCGTCCAGCTATGGCAGCTCGCGCAGTTCGCCACGAACAATTGCGCGCCGTTCACGGCATGAATGGCAGTGCCGCGCAGTGCCGTCACGTCGTCGGCGGGATTGCCCCACTGGTCGCGCGGGCGCGATTCTCCACCGTTGATCGGCGGCACGGCGCGCAGATACGCGACGATCGAGCCGAGATCTTCGCGCGTCAGATATTGTGTGCTGTCGGCCACCACTTCGGCCATTGGGCCGGCCGCGTTGGCACGGCCCGGCGCCGCGCCGGTCGATAGATACGACACCAGCTCGTCGTCGCTCCAGTTGCCCACGCCGCTCGTCTTGTCGGACGTGATGTTGTATGCGTGCCAGCCGGCCTGCACGGCACCCGAAAGACGTGAGCTCGACTTCAAACCCTGCGTGAAGTTGCGCGGCGTATGGCATTCCTCGCAATGGGCGAGTCCTTGCACCAGGTAAGCGCCGCGATTCCATTGCGCGCTTTGCTTCGGATCGGGAACGAAGCGGCCTTCGGTGAAATTGAACAGATTCCAGAACACCATCAACCAGCGCTGATTGAATGGGAATGTCAGGCTGTTGCCCGGCGGCGAATAGTGGATTGGCGTGAGCGTATTCAGATACGCGCGAATGGCCAGCACGTCCTGATCCGTGACCTTGGTGTACTCCGCGTACGGAAAGGCCGGATACAAGCGCTGGCCACTTCTACCAATGCCCTCATGCATGGCGCGCAGAAAATCGGCGTCGCTCCATTGGCCGATGCCGGTGCCCGGATCGGGCGTGATGTTCGGCGTCACGATCGTGCCGAACGGCGTGTTGATCGGCAGCCCGCCCGCGAACGGCCGCGCTTTGTCCGCCGTGTGGCAGGCCGCGCAATCGCCGGCGCGCGCGAGGTACTCGCCGCGCTTGACCAGATTGCCGCCGGCCACCTCAGCCGAGATGGCCTCGCCATTGGCCGACCGCGAGGCGTCGTCCGCGCGGGCCTGCGTAATAGGCAACTCGTCGTTGCGCTGCACCTTGGGGCCGTGCGCCTCATGCCAGGCGACATAGAGCGCGAACAGCGAAAAGATCGCTGCGAGCGTCGCGACCCTGAAGTGACGGCGCCGGGCGTTTCGCACAAGCGCATCGACCGGCTGCACGCGAGACGTGTTCTTCTTCATTGTGGTGCTCCGTTCAGGCTCAGATTTCACGCTTGAGCTTGTCGGCCAGTTTCAGCGACAAGGCCGCGATCGTCAGCGTGCAATTCACCGATGCCGCGCTCGGCATCACGCCGCTGCTGGCAATGAACAGATTGGAGTGATCGTGCGTACGGCAGTCCGCATCCACGACCGAATCCGCCGGATCGCTGCCCATGATCGTCGTGCCCATGATGTGATTGTTGGGTGCGAAGGTGTCGTCGAACGAGACCTCGGCGCCGCCGAACAGCGCGGCGATCTGCCCGTACAGTTCGTGCGTATTGGCCGCGCTTTTCTTCACGTAGTCGTTGATCGAGTAGTAGATCTCCGGCTGCGGAATGCCGAGCGAATCCTTGTGATCCGCCGAAGGCAACACGCGGTTCTGCGGCTCCGCCAGATGCTCATGGAAGCTGTTGATATTCAGCGTGCGCGACGCACGGTCGCGAATCTGCCGGTCGAGCTCGGCGCCGGTAAGGCCCTGCTTCAGCAGTGCGGCGGTCACGGCCATGGTCGGCACGCCATTCGACAGATGCAGTTTCTTCGCCGCGTAATCGGAGCGGAACGCGCCGTCGCGGAAGTTCACGATCGAGGTCATTTCCATCGGCCCGCGTCCGGGCCACAGCGGTTCATTGGCAAGAAACGTGACGCCCGTGCCCGGATGATCCATCAGGTTGCGGCCCACCTGATCGGAACTGTTGCCCACGCCGTGCGGAAATTTATCGGAAGTGGACATCAGCATCAGCTTTGGCGTTTCGATGCCGTTCGCGGCGAGCACGAACAGCTTGCCGGTCACGCGCGTGCTGTTGCCGTTCGGGTCCTTGTAGTGAACCGCTGTAATCAGCCCTTTGTTGTCCGCTTCGACGCGGTACACCACCGCCTCGGGAACCAGCCTCGCACCGGCCTGTTCGGCCTTCTCCGCATGCACCACGCCGTTGTACATCGCGGCGATCGGGCAGATCGGCATGCAGTTGTTGTTGCCGCAACAAGTGGGCCGCGCATCGTAAGGACGGCTGTTGCGCGCCACCGGCTCGGGCACGACCTTGAAGCCGTGCGCATTGAGCACGTCGCTAAAGCGCTGATCCATGTAAGAGAGTGGAAGCTGGCTCATCGGATACGGCTTCGAGCGCGGCGAACCGAGATCGATCGAATTGTCGGGACCCGACACGCCGAGCTGCACTTCCGCCGCCGAATACCACGGCTCCAACGTTTCATAGGGATAGGGCCAGTCGCGCCCCACGCCGTACAGCTTGCGCAACTGGAAGTCCGACGGCAACAGCCGCCATGCCGCGGCCGCCCAGTGCCAGGTCGTGCCGCCCACCAACCGGAGATACTGCGAGCTGTATGGATAGTCGCCCTTCTGGATCAGATAATGGTTGGCGGGGGCGTACTCGGGATGCGGAGCGTAAGGCGTCGACGGATAAGGCGTCGCGAAGTCGGACTTGACCGGCGAATTGCGAAAGTTCTCGACGATCTGCCAGCGCGGAATGCGCGGCCCGGCTTCGAGCAGAATCACCGACGCGCCAGCCAGCGCCATCTGATGCGCAACCAGTCCGCCTGCCACGCCCGAACCGACCACGACGATATCGGCAGAGTTTGCGTTTGCCATTGTTGCCCTCTCTCTTCTTTTGTGTCGACCTGAGTTCGCTTGAACGCGTCACGCGGGTCCAGTGCAGAGCACTTTATGCTGGCTTGCTGTACGCGCGTGCCCGAGCTGCGTCGAACGATTCGATCGAACGCTGCGGCACACGCAAGAGAAACGACGTTCAGGCACTCACCGGTTTCTTTGTCCAATAGAACGGCACGTCGCGGCAATAAGACGGAATCGTCAGCACGTCCTTCACGGGCTCGAACATCAGCGCCTTTTCATAAGCGACCACTTCCACATGCGGCGTGTCGCCCACGAGGCCGAGATACCACGCGCGCATGATCGCGCCGACGGATTTCGCGAGCGCGGGCTGATCAGCCTGCAAGGCTTGTGTGACGGTATCTGATGGCACACCGCCGTGGCCCTGCAGCCATGTGTTGAGCGCGGCAACGTTCTGGTCGAAATGATTGTCGGATTTGGCCAGGGCGTCATAGACGCGTTTGCCGAGCGTGGCGTCGAAGCCGGTGCGGCCTGTGAGGCGCTGCGAGAGCGCGAGGAAGGCATCGAGCCCGGCGCCTGCGGGCGCATCGGCCCATGCCGGGGCGATCCATGAAAGTGAGCGGCCGGCGCCGGCAAATGGGAACGCCGCGGCCGCGGCACACGCACCGAGCACCCACGCTCTACGCGACGCTGAAAACGAAGCTGATGACGACAAGCCTGCGGGATGCGTCACTTCGTGGTGCGCATCATTATTCTCGGGAACATCTGTCATGGGGACTCCAGATGGTGAGTCGTTCTCAACTTGCCACACGGCCCCGGCGGTCTGCCGTTCGCGCGTGGCGTCGATCTTCTACCCCAAACCTGGCCTGAAGCCGCTTAAGCGGTCTTTCCTGTTAGCCCGCACGAACCCCAATGCGAGCCGAGCTACGTTGTGCTGATGACATCCGTATGAAAGCGTGCGCACTGCATGGCATGAACGGGCAAAAAGCTGCCGCCTGCCAATCGCCTTTCAATTGAAAGCGGCACGCAAGCGCGTTGCGAAAGACTATAGCCTGTGTCCCGCCCATTCGACAAATACAGGTCGAAGCCCGGGTAGAATCCGCGAAACCAAGAGTCCTTCACACGCCATTCCATGCTGACAAAATATCTTCCACAAGTTCTTCGCAATCGGCCACGCATGCTGGTCGGCCTTGCGCTCGGCATCATCGCGGCGCTGGCCGTGCCGGCGCACACGCGCCCGATGGTTCGCGTGCTGGTCGGCTGGGACGCCGCCATCTGGAGTTATCTGGCGATGATCTGGGTCTACATGGCCCTTGCCGACGAAGGCGGCGTGCGCGAATCCGCCCGTCGCGACGACGAGAACGCGGGCGTCGTGCTCATGGTGATCTGCTTGGCGACCATTGCGAGTATTGCGGCCATCGTGCTGGAATTGGCGTCGGCAAAGGGAACAGCGGGCGCTTCCACGGTCTGGCACTACGCGCTGACCGGACTGACGATGTTCGGCGCCTGGTTCCTGATCCCGACCATCTTCACCCAGCACTACGCGCGCCTTTACTACGACCCGGATGCCCCGGAGACGCCGCTGCAGTTTCCCGACAAGGCGCTTCACCCGGACTACTGGGACTTCCTGTATTTCTCGTTCACGATCGCCGTGGCCTCGCAGACGTCGGACGTGATGCTGCGCTCGCGTTCGGTTCGCCGCGCCGCCCTCGCACAATCGGTCCTGTCGTTTTACTTCAACGTCGCTGTGTTCGGTTTGTGCGTGAACATCGCAGCGGGCCTGCTCGGCTCGTGAACCTGCTGGCACGAGCGCGCCCTCGCGCCGCCCCTGCCGCATAGAACTCCGCCTTTTGCGGGGAATCGCGCCGCCCCTCACCCTTCGCGTGTAAATCCCGGGCGCCACCCGCCCGTTTTACACGCGGCAGCCGTTCGCGGCCTCGCGCCAATGCCTCGCGTCTGCCGCCGCATCTTCCGGCCAGGCCCACTGCGGGACCTCGGCCCTACCATCCCTCGCTCGGCCCGAGCCGCACTGGCACAGCGTTTGCTGCGTCTTCCGAATCGATCTGGCCAGCCCGTGCAATCGACGCCTGGCGTCAAAGCACCCCTTACTGGCCAGCGGCGTGACGATCTTTGCACTACATTGACCAGTACGCGCCCTCGCTTCTTGCATCGCGCGGTATCCGGCTCTGGAAGCCCAATGAGCGCTGTGATCGCATGCCAATTGCATCCACACCGCAGCAGGACGAATCTGGAAACGACCGATGGAATCTCCAAACGGGTACGCGCCGCGGATTTACTTTTTTCATTCACTTCTGGTTGGGCCACTCGATGCATGGCCTGCGCAGTTCGCGCATGCAGCCGCGCTGGGCTTCGATCACGCGCTGATCGGCAGCCTTTTCGAGCCCGGACGAGCCGGCCACGGACAGGTGGTCGGCAGCCATGACCGTCTTCATCCGGTATTCGAGGCCCGGCAGCCCGCCACCGAGGCAATTCGCACGCTCGCCAACGGCGCCGCGCAAAGCGGGCTGACCTTGCTGGTCGATCTGGTGATCGACCGGATGGCCGCCGATGGCGCGCTGTACGCCGAACATGCCGACTGGTTCCACGCATTCGAGTCTGAAGAGGCGCGGCTCGACCCGCGCCATGTGCATCGCGAGGACAACGTCGCCTATGCCAACTTCAACGACGCCGGCAGCAGCGCCGCGCTGGTCGAATGGTGGACCCGGCAGTTGCTGGCGCTCGCCGACGCCGGCGTGGGCGGCTTCCGATTTGATTCGCCGCACCGCGTACCGAGCGGCGTTTGGCGGCAGTTGGGCGACGCGGTTCGCGCGAAGCATCCCGACGTGCGCTTTCTCGCGGCCACGCCCGGCCTTGCTCGCGCTGATCTGGCCGGCCTCGACGGCGCCGGCTTCGACAGCGTGTTCTCGTCGGTGCGCTGGTGGGACTTCCGCTCCAGCTGGATGGTCGAAGAACACGCTGCGCTCGCGCGCCTTGGCACACCGATCGCGTTTCCGGAAGCGCCTTATGGCACCCGCCTCGCCGCCGAGTTGGGCGATGCTCACGACGCCGCCATCGTCGAGCGGGCTTACCGGCGCGCGCTGTACACGTCGGTTTCGATCGGCACGGGCTGGATGATGCCGATGGGCTTCGAATACGGCATCACCGAACCCATGTCGCAAACGCGCGGCGATGCTTCGCAGTTCGCTCTCGCTGTTCAGGCCAAACCATTCGATCTCTCGGAACACGTCACGCACGCGAACCACATTGCGCGCGATACGAATACGCTGCACGCCAACGGCGAATTGCGCCCGCTGAGCGGGCCCGGCGCACCTGCAGCGGTCTTGTTGCGCGCCGACCAACGCGACCTGCGCGATGCCGACGAGGCCATCCTGATTGCGATCAATCCCGACCTCGGCGCGCCGGTGCGCGTCGATCCTGCGCGCTTCCTCGCGGGCGTGCCGGGCAACTTCACGCGCTTCGTGCCGCTCGACGCCTCCGCCAGCGCTTCGCCCGCCACGCTCACGCCGTTCGCGCTCGCACCCGGCGCGGTTCGCCTGTTTCGCGCCATCACGGAGAAACCGATCCGTCTCGCGCCGCCCATCGACAAAGCGAATAGCAAGCGTAGCGGCCGCAAGACCGTGGTCGAAGCGATCAACGCGCCGCGCGTGGCGATCGAAAGCGTAACGCCTTCGGTCGATAACGGCCGCTTTGCGGCCAAGCGCACCGTGGGCGAGCGCGCCGAAATCACCGCCGCGATTTTCGCCGAAGGTCACGACAAGATTGCCGCCGCCGTGATCTGGCGCGCCGCCGACGAAACCGCGTGGCATGAAGTGCTGATGACGCCGGCTGAACCCGCCGGGCTCGACATCTGGAAAGCGCGCATTCCGCTCGACCGCATGGGCCGCCACGAGTTCACCGTGATCGCGTGGCGCGACGACTTCGCTTCGCTGGTCGAACATATTCAGAAGAAGCTGAAGGCGGGGCAAACCGTCGAACTCGAACTCGACGAAGCCGCGCATCTGTTCGCGCTCGTGCTTGCCGAAGTGGAAACCTCGGAAGGCGCGCTTACCGCGCCGCTCGAACATATCGTCAAGGAGTTCACCAAAGCCGACGCTGAAACGAAGCTCGCGCTGCTGCTCGCGCCGACCACGGCGAGGGCGATGACCGCTGCGCGCCACCGGCCGTTCCTGAGCCGCGATCCGGTCATCTACAAGATCGACGCAGACCGCACCGCGGCGCGCTTCGCGAGCTGGTACGAGATCTTCCCGCGCTCGATGAGCGACGACGAATCGCGCCACGGCACCTTCGCCGACGTTACAAAGAAACTGCCGCGCATTCGCGACATGGGCTTCGACGTGCTGTATTTCCCGCCGATCCACCCGATCGGCGTGGCCAATCGCAAAGGCCGTAACAACACGCTGACCGCGCAGCCCGGCGATGTCGGCAGCCCGTATGCGATAGGTGGAGTCGAAGGCGGCCACACCGCCGTGCATCCGCAGTTGGGCACGCTCGACGACTTCAAGGCGATGCTCGCCGCTGCGCATGAGCACGGCCTCGAAATCGCGCTCGACTTCGCAGTGCAGTGCTCGCCGGATCACCCGTGGCTCAAGGAGCATCCAACGTGGTTCGCGTGGCGCCCCGACGGCACGCTGCGCTACGCGGAAAATCCACCGAAGAAGTATCAGGACATCGTCAACCCCGACTTCTATGCGCACGACGCCAAGCCGGATTTATGGCTCGCGCTGCGCGACGTGTTCCTGTTCTGGATCGAAGCGGGCGTGCATATCTTCCGCATCGACAACCCTCACACCAAACCGCTGCCGTTCTGGGAATGGGTGATCGGCGATGTGCGCGCGCGCTATCCGGACACCATCTTCCTTGCCGAAGCGTTCACACGGCCGCGCATGATGAACCGGCTCGGCAAGATCGGCTTCTCGCAGTCGTACACGTACTTCACGTGGCGGGAATCGAAGCGCGATTTCATCGAGTACATGACCGAACTCACGCAAACCGGCGCGCGCGATTCGTACCGGCCGAACTTCTTCGTCAATACGCCGGATATCAACCCGCGGCATCTGCAATCGCAAGGCCGCACGGGGTTTCTGATTCGCGCCGCGCTCGCCTCGACGCTGGCCGGGTTGTGGGGCGTGTATAGCGGTTTCGAGTTGTGCGAAGCCGCTGCTCTGCCGAACAGCGAGGAATATCTCGACTCCGAGAAGTACCAGCTACGCGCGTGGGACTGGAACCGGCCCGGCAACATCGTTCCCGAGATCACTGCGCTGAACCGGATTCGCCGTGCGAACCCGGCCCTGCAAACGCATCTCGGCCTGACGTTCCTGCCCGCGCATAACGACAACGTTTTGTTCTTCGAGAAGGCCACCGAATCACGCGACAACGTGATTCTCGTCGCGATCAATCTCGACCCGTTCAATGAACAGGGCGCGGATATCGAATTGTCGTGGGAGACTTTCCAGAAATGGAATCTGCACGATCATGGCCCGCTGGAAGTCACCGACCAGATGACCGGCGCGCGCTTCGAATGGCACGGCCGCTGGCAGCACGTGCAGCTCGGGTCGGGCCAGCCGTTCTCGATCTGGCGCATCGCGCCGCTCGGCGGCCTGCCCGCCGAACGGCCGGATGAAGCCGACAGCGACTCCGACAGCGTTCATCACGCAGACGCTGGCAACCCAACCCCAACGGAAGGTGCGACATGAAGCGTGACGATCCAGCTCAAACCACCACACAGTCACCCGTGGGCAATGCCCCTGGCAACACGGCCAAGCCGCGCACGAATCGGCGCGGCAAACCTGCGGCGTTGAGCGACGATCCGCTCTGGTACAAAGACGCCATCATCTATCAGGTACACATCAAGTCGTTCTTCGACGCGAATAACGACGGCGTCGGCGACTTCCCCGGCCTGATTGCGAAGCTCGATTACATTGCCGAACTCGGCGTGAACGCGATCTGGTTGTTGCCGTTCTATCCGTCGCCACGGCGCGACGATGGGTACGACATCGCCGATTACCGCAATGTGCATCCCGATTACGGCAACCTGGCCGATGTGAAGCGCTTCATTCAGGAAGCGCACGCACGCGGCATTCGCGTGATCACCGAACTGGTGATCAACCACACGTCGGACCAGCACCCGTGGTTTCAGCGCGCGCGCCGCGCGAAACCCGGTTCGAACCATCGCAACTATTACGTATGGTCGAATACCGATCAGAAGTACCAGGAAACGCGGATCATCTTCATCGACTCGGAGCCGTCCAACTGGACACACGATCCGGTGGCGGGCGCGTATTACTGGCACCGTTTCTACTCGCATCAGCCCGATCTGAATTTCGACAATCCAGCCGTCTTGAAGGAAGTGCTGCAGGTCATGCGCTTCTGGCTCGATATGGGCATTGACGGGTTGCGGCTGGACGCAGTGCCGTATCTGGTAGAACGTGAAGGCACGAACAACGAGAACCTGCCGGAAACGCACGCGGTGCTCAAAAAGATCCGCGCCACCATCGACGCCGAGTATCCGAACCGGATGCTGCTCGCCGAAGCCAACCAGTGGCCGGAAGACGTGAAAGAATATTTCGGCGACGAAGACGAATGCCACATGGCGTTCCACTTCCCGCTGATGCCGCGCATCTACATGTCGATTGCGAGCGAAGACCGTTTCCCGATTACCGACATCATGCGGCAAACGCCGGACCTTGCCGCCACGAACCAGTGGGCGATTTTCCTGCGCAATCACGACGAACTGACGCTGGAAATGGTCACGGATTCCGAACGCGACTATTTGTGGAATACCTACGCGAGCGATCGCCGCGCGCGGCTGAATCTCGGCATTCGCCGCCGTCTCGCGCCGCTAATGGAGCGCGACCGCCGCCGCATCGAGCTGATCAATTCGCTGCTGCTTTCCATGCCCGGCACGCCCGTGATCTATTACGGCGACGAACTCGGCATGGGCGACAACATCCACCTCGGCGACCGCGACGGCGTGCGTACGCCAATGCAGTGGTCGTCGGATCGCAACGGCGGTTTCTCGCGCGCCGACCCTGAGCAACTGGTGCTGCCGCCGGTCATGGGCTCGCTGTACGGTTTCGACGCGGTCAACGTGGAAGCGCAAAGCCGCGACCCGCATTCGCTGCTGAACTGGACCCGGCGCATGCTCGCCACGCGCCGCGCGAAACAGACTTTCGGGCGCGGCACGATCCGTTTCCTGAAGCCGGAAAACCGCAAGATTCTCGCGTATCTGCGCGAGATGCCGGGTGAGCCGCCCATTCTGTGCGTGGCAAATCTGTCGCGCGCGCCGCAAGCGGTCGAACTCGATCTGTCCGAGTTCAACGGTTCGGTGCCGATCGAAATGACCGCGGATTCCGTGTTCCCGGCGATCGGCCAGTTGACCTATCTGCTGACGTTCCCGCCGTATGGCTTCCTGTGGTTCATGCTGTGCCCCGGCGGCCAGCGTCCGACGTGGGCGCAGGCGCATTCGGAACCGCTGCCGGAATTCGTCACGATCGTGATTCGCGAAGGCCAGGTTGGCCCGACGCCGGAGAACGTGCGCCTGCTCGAATCGGAAGTGTTGCCGTCGTGGCTGAGCCGGCGTCGCTGGTTTGCGTCGAAGGATCAGAAAATGCATGCCGTGCGGCTGGCGGCATTGACCACGATCCCGAACGGCGGCTTCGCCTTCACCGAGATCGAAGCGGACGTGGGCAATCACACCGAGCGCTACGTCGTACCGATTGCGATCACATGGGGCGGCGAAACCACTTTCCCGCTGTTCATGCAGCTGGCGCTTGCGCGCGTGCGGCGAGGCCGCAATGTCGGGCATCTGACGGACGCGTTTGCGTTGCCGATCTTCGCGCACGGCGTGATGCGCAAGCTGCGCGAGCGCGCCGTCGTGCCGACCGTGCAGAAGAGCGAGATCAGGTTCCTGCCGACCGAACGTTTCGCCGAACTCGAAGGGCTGGGCGAGCGGCCGGAGATTCGCTGGCTCGCGGCGGAGCAAAGCAACAGTTCGCTGATCATCGCCGACGCCGCCGTGCTGAAACTGGTGCGCCGTCTCGTCAGCGGCGTCCATCCCGAAGCGGAGATCAGCCGCTACCTGACGCAATTGGGCTACGCGAACACCGCGCCGCTGTATGGCGAAGTGGTGCGCGTCGATCCGGAAGGCGTGCCGCACACGCTCTGTATTCTGCAAGGCTTCATCGACAATCAGGGCGACGCCTGGAACTGGTCGCTCGACTATCTGCGCCGCTCGGTGGACGAACTCGCCATCGCCGTCGATACCGAAGCGCAGTCGGCGCCGGACCGTGCCAATGAATCGATCCTGATGGAAGGCTACAGCGCGTTGGCCGGCATTATCGGCAGGCGGCTGGGCGAACTGCACGTGGCGCTTGCCTCGCCGACGGACGACCCGGCATTCGCGCCGGAACCGGCTAGCGCGGAGCAGGTGAAAGCATGGATCGACGGCACGCAGGCAATGCTCGCCAGCGCGCTGGATCTGCTCGCGCCGCGCATCGAGCAGATGAGCGATCCCGAAACCAAGGCACTCGCGCAAAGCCTGATCGACCGCCGCGCTGCGTTGGTTGCCGCCATCGGTTCGCTCGTTTCCGCCAACACGGGCGCGCTGCGCATTCGTATTCACGGCGACTTCCATCTCGGCCAGGTGCTGGTCGCGCAGGGCGACGCTTATCTGATCGACTTCGAAGGCGAGCCGGCACGCACGCTCGAAGAGCGTCGTCAGAAGTCGAGCCCGCTACGCGACGTGGCCGGTCTGCTGCGCTCGCTGTCGTATGCGAGCGCAGCGGCGCAATCCACCACGGAAGCCGCGCCGCAACAGACCGCCGACCGCAAGCGGGCGTTGTTCGAACGTTTCCGCATGCATGCCGCCGAAACGTTCCTCAGCGAGTACCGCACGGCCGCCGCGGAGGCGCCGACGCCGCTCGTCGCGCCCGAAGCCGAACAGGCCTTGCTCGATCTGTTCCTGATCGAAAAAGCCGCCTACGAAATCCGTTACGAAGCGGCCAACCGCCCGACGTGGCTCAGCTTGCCCGTGCGCGGCCTCGCCGCGCTCACCAGCCGCCTGCTCGGCGATACTGGCACGCAGGCACACGATTCCTCAACCCAGGCGCCAGGCGCCGCCACACCGCCTAATCCGGCCGAGGGCGACTATGAGTGAGCATGATCCGGCCGCGGGCCTCCAACCGCTCGATATCGACGCGCTCGTCGAAGCGCGCCACCCCGATCCTTTCTCGCAGCTCGGGTTGCATCACACGGACGCGGGTCCGGTGGTGCGCGCGCTGTTGCCGAACGCCGCGCACGTCAGCGTAATTTCGCGCGCCGATGGCGCGCTGCTCGGCGAGCTCGAACAGTTGCGGCCGGGGCTCTTTGCCGGCCGCGTCACGTCCGCGGCGCCGTACCGTTTGCGGATCGACTGGCATGGCGTGGTGCAGGAAATCGAGGACACGTATTCGTTCGGTCCCGTTCTCGGCGACGAGCCGCTGGGGCGCCTCGCCGGCGGCGATCCCTATGCGGTGCTCGAATGCCTCGGCGCCCGTCCGATGGAAGTGGACGGCGTGCCGGGTGTGCGCTTCGCAGTGTGGGCGCCGAACGCGCGGCGCGCCTCCGTGGTGGGCGACTTCAATGCATGGGACGGCCGCCGGCATCCGATGCGGCTGCGGCACCAGGCCGGCGTGTGGGAGTTGTTCGTTCCGCGTGTCGGTCCTGGTACGCGCTACAAATACGAACTGCTGTCGCGCGACGGGCACCCGCTGCCTCTCAAGGCCGACCCCTGCGCGATGCAAACGGAGAAGCCGCCGGGCACCGCTTCCGTCGTGGCGCACGTCGACGAGGTCGAGCGGTTTCCGTGGACCGACCACGAGTGGATTCAATCGCGCGCCGACAAGCAGACTCCGCGCTCGCCGATTTCGATCTACGAAGTACACGCCGAATCCTGGCTGCGCGTCGCGGAAGAAGGTCAGCGCGGACTCGATTGGGACGAACTCGCGGAGCGGATGATTCCGTACGTGAAAAGCATGGGCTTCACGCACGTGGAGTTCATGCCGATTGCCGAGCATCCGTTCGGCGGATCGTGGGGCTACCAGCCGCTCGGGCAATTCGCGCCGTCCGCGCGCTTCGGCAAACCCGAACAGTTCGCGCGCTTCGTCGACAAGGCGCACGAAGCCGGACTCGGCGTGATCCTAGACTGGGTGCCCGCGCATTTTCCGAACGACGCGCATGGTCTCGTCGATTTCGACGGCACGCCGCTCTACGAGCACGCCGACCCGCGCGAAGGCTATCACCAGGACTGGAACACGATGATCTACAACCTCGGCCGCAACGAGGTGAGCGCGTTCCTGATCGCCTCCGGGCTCGCGTGGCTCAAGCGCTATCACGTCGACGGTTTGCGCGTCGATGCGGTGGCGTCGATGCTGTACCGCGACTATTCGCGCGCCGCCGACCAGTGGGTGCCGAACATTTACGGCGGCCGCGAGAACCTCGAATCGATTGCGTTCCTGAAGCGCCTGAATCACGAAGTCGGCTATGTGCCGGGCGTACCGGGTGCGATCACGATCGCCGAGGAATCGACTGCATGGCCTGGCGTGACGGCGCGTGTCGAAGACGGCGGCCTCGGTTTCCAGTTCAAGTGGAACATGGGCTGGATGCACGACACGCTGCACTACATGGAAGAAGACCCGGTTTACCGCCAATACCATCACCACAACATGACGTTCGGGATGGTGTACGCGTATTCGGAGCGCTTCGTGTTGCCGCTGTCACACGACGAAGTGGTGCACGGCAAAGGCTCGTTGCTCGGCAAGATGCCGGGCGACAGGTGGCAGAAGTTCGCCAACCTGCGCGCGTATTTCGGTTTCATGTGGACGCATCCGGGCAAGAAGCTGCTGTTCATGGGCGGCGAATTCGGCCAGATGGCGGAATTCGACCACGATACGTCGCCGCATTGGCATCTGCTCGACGATGCGAACCACCACGGCCTGCAGAAGCTGGTGCGCGACCTGAACCGTCTGTATAGCGACGAACCCGCGTTGTATCTGCTCGACTGCGAACCCGGCGGCTTCGAATGGCTAATCGGCGACGACAGCGGCAACAGCGTCTTCGCCTATCGCCGCACCGATGGCGCCGGCCGCGAACTCGTCGTAGTCTGCAACATGACGCCGGTGCCGCGAGTCGGTTACCGGATCGGCATGCCGCGCGCCGGGCGCTGGACAGAAGTGCTCAATACGGACGCCGGCGTGTACGGCGGCTCGAATATGGGCAACGGCGGGCTGATCCACACCGATCCGCAATCGAGCCACGGCTGGCCGCATTCCGCCGCACTGACGCTGCCGCCGCTCGCGACGATCGTATTGCGCGCGGATTGACGCAGGTGCTGTAAGGCGAGCGCGCGGCGTGCGACATTTCGCGCCGCGCGCTCGTTGCATGAAGACCCACGATAGCGTTCAACAATCAGAACAGGAAGGGGAATCATGTCGCATGCAATGCCCGACCGGCTTCTGCCCGGCTCGCCCTATCCGCTCGGCGCCAGTTGGGATGGCCTCGGCGTCAACTTTGCGGTGTTCTCCGCGAACGCGCAAAAAATCGAGCTTTGTTTGTTTGATCCCACTGGCCGCAAGGAAATCCGCCGTTACACGCTGCCCGAATGCACCGACGAAGTCTGGCACGGCTATCTGCCCAACGCGCATCCGGGTACCGCTTACGGGTTTCGCGCGCACGGGCCGTATCAGCCGCAACATGGGCATCGCTTCAATCCGCACAAATTGCTACTCGATCCGTATGCGCGCAAGCTGGTAGGACAGTTTCGCTGGTCGGATGCGCTGTTCGGCTACCGGGTGCATTCGAATCGCGCGGACCTTTCCATCGACCGGCGCGACTCGGCGCCGGCCATGCCAAAGTGCGTGGTGATCGACGAGGCATTCGACTGGTCGCACGACAAGCGCCCGAATGTGCCGTGGGGTGAAACCATCGTCTACGAGACGCATGTGCGCGGTGCGTCCATGTTGCGTGCGGATTTGCGCCAGCACGAACGCGGCACGTTCGCGGCGCTGGCTTCGCCGGAGTTCATCGACCATCTGCTGAAACTCGGCGTGACCGCGGTCGAATTGCTGCCCGTGCATGCGTTTCTCAACGACCGCTTTCTGGTGGAGCGCGGCCTGCGCAATTACTGGGGTTACAACACGGCGGCGTTTTTTGCGCCCGAACCGTCCTACCTCAGCACGCACCGGCTCGACGAAATGCGCATTGCCGTGCGCCAGTTGCACGCGGCCGGCATCGAAGTCATTCTTGACGTGGTCTACAACCACACCTGCGAAGGCAACGAGATGGGCCCGACCGTGTCGTGGCGCGGGCTCGATAACGCCAGCTACTACCGGTTGATTCCCGGCGACGAACGTCACCATATTAACGACACCGGATGCGGCAATACCGTGAACCTGCCGCATCCGCGTGTGCTGCAAATGGTGATGGATTCGCTGCGTTACTGGTCGACGGCATTCAATATCGACGGCTTCCGTTTCGATCTCGGCGTCACGCTCGGCCGCGAGCAACACGGCTTCGATCCGGGCTCCGGTTTCTTCGACGCGTTGCGCCAGGACCCGATCCTGTCGCAACGCAAGCTGATTTCCGAGCCTTGGGATATCGGGCCGGGCGGTTATCAGCTGGGTAATCATCCGCCGGGCTTCGGCGAATGGAACGATCGGTTCCGCGACACCGTGCGCCGTTTCTGGCGCGGCGACGCCGGCTTGCGGCCCGATCTCGCCGCACGGCTGACCGGCTCGGCCGATCTGTTCAACCGCCGCTTCAGGAAGCCGTGGGCGTCGGTCAATTTTGTCACGTCGCATGACGGATTTACGTTAGCCGACGTCACCGCTTACGAGCAGAAGCACAACGAAGCCAATCGCGAAGACAACAACGACGGCCACAACGAGAATTGCAGCCGCAACTGGGGCGCCGAAGGCCCGAGCGACGACCCGGCGATTCTCGCCACCCGCAAACGCGTGGCCCGCTCGCTGATCGCCACGCTGTTGATGGCGCTCGGCACGCCAATGGTGCTGGCCGGCGACGAATCGCTGCGCACGCAGAACGGCAACAACAACGCGTATTGCCAGGATAACGAAATATCGTGGATCGACTGGGAACGCGCGGAGTCGCCAGACGGACGCCAGATGAGCGTGTTCGTCGCGCGCGTGATCGCACTGCGCAAGCACCATCCGCTGCTGCGTGAAACGCGATTTCTGTTCGGCGATCGTGAAGTGTTGCCGGGCCTGTTCGATGTGGGCTGGTTCGACGAACGCGGCGATCCGCTCACCATTGAAGCCTGGCAGGACCCCGAAGGCCGCGCGTTCACACTGCGTCGCGCAGGGCCAGGCTTAAACGGCGAAACAGAAGTATTGTTGATGATGCTCAACGCCAACGAGAAAACACTGCGGTTTACGCCTCCCGCACCGCATCTGGAATGGCATGTGCTGTTAGACACTGCTGAACCGGAGAGCGCGCCGCATCGGCTGGCGGTTTCAGAGGTCGAAGTGGCCGCGCATAGCCTCGTAATGCTGGCCGCGCAGCCGGTGGGGGAAGCCGACTGGCAGGCAGGCTGGAAACCCGGCCCGCAACATGGGCCGCGGCTCCTCACGGCGCTTCCGCCCGATCCGGGTGCGCATCCGCCCAGTAGCGATCCGTCGCCGACCACTTAGGCGGCAGGCAGCGGCGGCGAGGCACGGCAACATGCAGGGCGGCCGCTTCATGGTGCGTCAGATATCGCGGGCGCGATCGACGCGTCACAACGCGGCTCGAAAGTAAAACTGAATGGTGACGAATCATGTCCGAAAGTCCGATTGATCCCCACGCGCATCATCACGCGCATTGTCTGCCGTTCGGCGCGCAACTCATCGGCGCGGCGGGCACGAAGCCGCGCACGCGGTTTCGTTTCTGGGCGCCTTCCTGCAAGCAGGTTCAGGTGGAAATCGAGAACGGACCCGCTCAAGGCACGCACGACATGACACCCGCCGGCAATGGCTGGTTCGAAGCAAGCGTCGATAGCGGTGCGGGCACGCTGTACCGCTTCCGGTTGGACGGTGAACATGCGGTGCCCGATCCGGCATCGCGCTTTCAGCCGCAAGACGTGCATGGACCGAGCGAAGTCATCGATCCACGCGCGTACCGTTGGGAACAAACGGGCTGGCACGGACGCCCTTGGGAAGAAACGGTGCTGTACGAGTTGCACGTTGGCGCCATGGGCGGCTATGCGGGCGTGCAGAAGCGCCTGCCTGCGCTCGCCGCGCTCGGTGTCACCGCCATCGAACTGATGCCGCTGAACGACTTTCCCGGCAAGCACAATTGGGGCTATGACGGCGTGCTGCCGTATGCGCCTGATTCCGCCTACGGCCGCCCGGAAGAGTTGAAAGCGCTGATAGACACGGCACACGGCCTCGGCCTGATGGTGTTCCTCGATGTGGTTTACAACCACTTCGGACCGGACGGCAATTATCTGCACCAGTACGCCCGCTCGTTTTTCCGCGAAGGCACACACACGCCGTGGGGCCCGGCGATCGATTTCGAGCGCAGTGAAGTGAGCGATTTTTTCACGGATAACGCCGTGTACTGGATCAACGAATATCGCATCGACGGTTTGCGTTTCGACGCGGTGCACGCCATCGACAACCATGCATGGCTGCGAGAATTGTCCGATCATATCCGCGCCAAAGTGCAGCACGGCCGGCATGTGCATCTGGTGCTGGAAAACGAGCACAACAGCGCCAGCCTGCTGGAAACGCATTTCGACGCGCAATGGAACGACGACGCGCACAACACCTTGCACGTTCTGCTGACCGCCGAAACGGAAGGCTATTACCACGCGTATGAGGACCAGCCGATCCGCCGCCTCGCGCGCGTACTGTCGGAAGGCTTTGCCTATCAGGGCGACGCGTCGCCGATTCATGACGGCAAGCCGCGCGGCGAAGCGAGCGGACATTTACCGCCCACGTCTTTCGTGATGTTCCTGCAGAACCACGATCAGATCGGCAACCGCGCGTTCGGCGAGCGCTTGCGCAAACTGACCTCGGACGAAGCGTTGCGCGCCGCCACCGCCCTGCTCCTGCTGTCGCCGCAAATCCCGCTGCTATTCATGGACGAGGAATACGGCTCGACGCGACCCTTCCTGTTTTTCACCGACTACACGGGCGATCTCGCCGACGCGGTCCGCGAAGGAAGGCGCCGTGAATTCGCGCGCTTTTCGTCGTTCAGCGACGAGAAGCGGCGCGCCCAGATTCCCGACCCGAACGACGTGAAGACGTTCGCGGCATCGTCGCCGCCCGCGCCGGATGAAGCGCCACAGTACAGCGACGACGAAACGAGAGACCGGCTCGACTGGATGCATTTCTACAAATCCGCGCTGGCGGTGCGCGCCAAACTGATCACACCGCGTCTGAAACACAGCAAGGCGTGCGGCGTGACCGTGCTGACCGCCGTGAACGGCGGCGATGCCAATGCGCTCGTTGCCCGCTGGAAACTCGCCGACGGCGAGACGTTGTCGATTGCGCTGAACCTCTCGAAAGAGAATGTCGCGTTGGCCGAGGCGCCAGCCGGCAAAGTCATTTTCGAAACGCCGCCGCGCGTGCGCGAACAGGTCGATGTCAAGGTCTTGCCTGCATACGCGTTCGTCGCATGGCTGACCGGCGACGTCAGCGACTATGCGATCCACCACGACGCGCGCATCGCGGGTCAACAGGAGCGCCACGCGTGACAACCCGACGCCATCACGACACTATCGTCACTCTCGCCTCGCGCGCCGGCTTCGAGGTGGAGTGGCAGGACGCGCACCATACGACGCAACATGTGCCCGAGACCACGCTCGCCGTGCTGCTCGAGCGGATGGGTCTGCCGTGCGGCAACGCTACGCAAATCCGCCAAAGTTCGGCTGCTCTGGAGGCCGAACTTTCGGGCCGCAAACTCCCGCCACTGATGACCGCGGAAGTCGGGCGCGGCATCGCCCTGCCCGCCGCGGCGATCAAGTCGGGCAGCCATTATCGGATCGAACTCGAAAGCGGCTCGATCATCGACGGCCGGTTCACGGCGCCCAAAGGCGAGGAAGCCTTGCTTGCACCGATCGACGAACCCGGCTACCACACGCTCGTGATCAACGAGCAACGGGTGACGCTCGCCGTCGCACCGCCGCGCTGCTATACCGTCGCCGACGCCTGGCGCACGCTGCACGATCAAGACGCCGGCGACGACACGCCCGCGCCGCCGCTGTGGGGCATCGCGGCGCAGTTGTACGGCTTGCGCCGGATCGGCGACGGCGGCATCGGCGATTATTCCGCGCTGGCGCAGATCGCCGTTGAAAGCGCGAAGCGTGGCGCGCACGCGCTCGCCGTCAGCCCGACTCACGCCATGTTCAGCGCGGAGCCGAACCGCTTCAGTCCGTACTCGCCGTCGTCGCGTTTGTGGTTGAACGTCACGCATATCGACGCCGCCGCCGTGTTCGGCGCGAATGCGGTCCACATCGCGCTCGAAGCCGCGCAGGCCACCGACGCCTGGTCGAAACTCGAAGACCTGCCGTTGATCGACTGGCCGAACGCGGTCGTGTTGAAACTGAAGGTCTTGCGCGCGCTGTACGAGCAATTCTGCGCGAACGATCGCGCGCAGAACACGGCGCGCGCGCTGGAATTTCACGGCTTCTGCGAACGCGCCGGACGCGCGCTCGAAGATCACGCACGCTTCGAAGCGCTGCAGGCGGCGCAGTTGTCGCAGGAAGGCGGCAATGGACATTGGCGTAACTGGCCCGAGGCGTTGCGCGATCCGCGCAGCCCGGAAGTCGAAGCCTTCGCCGAGGCCCATCGTCACGAGGTCGATTTCCATCTGTTTCTGCAATGGCTCGCCGCCAAGGGCTTGTCGCACGCGCAGCATGCGGCGCGCGATGCCGGCATGTCCGTCGGGCTGATCGCCGATCTCGCAGTCGGCTGCGATAGCGCAGGCAGTCACGCGTGGTCTTACCGTGACGACATGCTGCAAGGCGTATCGGTCGGCGCACCGCCGGATCTGTTCAACCAGGCCGGCCAGGCATGGGGGCTCACTACGTTCTCCCCGCGTGCCATGCGCATGCAGGGCTTCTCCGCCTTTATCGACATGCTGCGCGCGGCCTTCGCGCATGCCGGCGGCATCCGCATCGATCATATTCTCGGCTTGCGGCGGCTATGGCTCGTGCCGGAAGGCGAAAGCGCGCGTAACGGCGCCTATCTGCGCTATCCGCTCGAAGACTTGCTGCGTCTGATCGCACTCGAATCGTGGCGGCATCGCTCCATCGTGATTGGTGAAGATCTCGGCACCGTGCCGCCCGGCTTTCGCGAGCGGCTCGAAGAGCACGGCATTGCCGGCATTCGTGTGCTGTGGTTCGAGAGCGCGCACGACGGCAAAGGGTTCAAGCCGCCCGCCGCCTGGGACCGCAATGCAGTCGGCACGACGACCACGCATGATTTGCCGACCGTCGCCGGCTGGTGGCGCGGCAGCGACATTACATGGCGCAACAAGATCGGCCAGACGATGGCGCGCGCCGACGGCCGCGATCCCGAGGAAGCCGCCCAGGAAGAGCGCGCGAAAGACCGCGCATTGTTGTGGCGCGCGTTCCAGCAGGCCGGCGTGGCCGCACACGACGTCCCTGCACCGCCGCCCGACAACGCGCCGGTGGACGAAGCGCTCGCCTTCGTTGCCGCAACGCCCGGCCCGCTGGTGACATTCCCGCTCGAAGATCTGCTCGCGCAGGTCGAGCAGCCGAACCTGCCCGGCTCGATCGACGAGCATCCGAACTGGCGGCGCCGCGTCGCCTTGCCGGTCAATGAACTGTTCGAGAACGACGCCTTCTGCGACCGCCTGCTCGCGGTCGATCGCGAGCGCCGCGCCGCCACTGCCTCTGTTCCTTCTTCCAACGCTTCTTCGGAGCCTGATACGCCATGACCGTCCCGCGCTCCACGCTTCGCCTCCAGTTCCATCGAGGCTTTACCTTCGACGATGCCGCGAAGCACGTCGAGTACTTCGCCGCGCTCGGCATCAGCCATGTGTACGCTTCGCCCATCACCACGGCCGAACCGGGTTCCATGCATGGCTACGACACCGTCGACTACACCCAGGTCAGCGCCGAATGCGGCGGCGAGTCGGGCCTGAAACGCCTCGTCGACAAATTGCGCGCGCACGACATGGGGCTGATCATCGACACGGTGCCGAACCATATGGGCGTTGGCGGCTCCAGCAACGCATGGTGGCTCGATATCCTCGAATGGGGGCGTCACAGCGCTTATGCGCGTCACTTCGACGTGGACTGGCATTCGCCCGATCCGGCGTTGCGCGGCAAGGTGCTGCTGCCCACGCTCGGTGCGTCGTACGGCGAGGAACTGGCGGCTGGCCGCATTGCGCTGCATTTCGCCGCCGACCTGGGGCGTTTTTATATCGGCTACGGACCGCACGTGTTTCCGGTGTGTCCGACCGACTACGCCTCGATCCTGCAAAGCGCCGACCGCTCCGATCTCAACGCGCTCGCCGAGCGTTTCCACGGACTGACGACCCAGCCCACCGATCATCCGCGCGCAGCCGAAGGCCGCGACATGCTGCGCGAGTTCGTCGCGCAGAACGGCGGCTCGGCGATCGAGTTCGCACTCGAAACGTATTCATCGGGCGACCCTGTGACGCGTGACCGCCTGCACCGGCTGATCGAGCGGCAGCATTTCCGCCTTGCGTGGTGGCGCACCGCGTCCGACGAAGTGAACTGGCGGCGTTTCTTCGACATCTCGACGCTCGCCGGTGTGCGCGTGGAACGGCCCGAAGTGTTCGAGGCCGTGCATGCGCTGCCTTTCCGCCTGTATCAGGAAGGCGTGGTGGACGGCTTGCGGATCGACCATGTCGACGGCCTCGCCGAGCCGCGTGAGTACTGTCAGCGTTTGCGGCAGCGGCTCACTGAACTGCGCGACACCGCGCCGTATGTGGTGGTCGAAAAGATTCTCGGACGTGGCGAACCGCTGCGCGACGATTGGCCGGTGGATGGCACGACCGGCTATGACTTCATGAACGACGTGGGTGCGCTGCTGCACGATCCTGCAGGCGCCGAGCCGCTCGCGCAAACGTGGACCGAACTGACTGGCCGCAGCCCGCGTTTCGCCGACGAAGCCCTCGCCGCACGCCGCAAGATCCTCGCGGAAAACCTCTCGGCGGAACTGGACCGCGCGGCGCGTGCCTTGCATCGCATTGCACGCGATTCGCTCTCCACGCGCGATTTCACGTTCACCACGCTGCGGCGTGTGCTGACTGAGCTGGTCGTGCACTTTCCGGTGTATCGAATCTATCCGCAGAACGGTCTGCGCAGCACGGCGGATAACGTCTATTTCGAGCAGGCCTTGGAGGGCGCGCGACGCTCGCTTGCGCGCGCGGACCATGTCGCACTCGAACGCGTGAATGCGTGGCTTGGCGGCAGCGCCGAAGAAGCGCCGGCCGGACGAAGCGGCGCGCCGCAGCAGCAAAGCCCGAACGGCGCGCCGCCGAGCCATGCCGGTTCCGCGCGGCGCACCGCGCAGACGCTGTTTTCGCAGTTGACGGCGCCGGTTGCCGCGAAGGCGGTGGAGGACACGGCGTGCTATCGCTATGGCCGACTGCTGTCGCGCAACGAAGTCGGCGCGGATCCGGGCGAATTCTCGTTGTCGGTCGAACAGTTTCACGCGTCGAATCTGGAGCGATCCCAGCGCTTCCCACACGCCATGCTCGCGACCGCTACTCACGATCACAAACGTGGCGAAGACGTGCGCGCGCGGATCGCTGTCTTGAGTGAGATCGCGCAAGACTGGAGCGCGACGCTGCGTGCGTGGTCCACGCTGAATGCGCCGCATCGTCGTGCGCTCGACGGCAAGCCCGTCAGCAGCGTCGGCCAGGACACGAGTTACGACTGGGCGCCCGGCCCCGCCGCCGAAGCGATGCTGTATCAAACGCTGGTGGGTTGCTGGCCGCCCGACCTGCAACCGGACGACGAAGCCGGCGTGAAGGAACTGGCCGAACGCGTCGCGCAGTGGCAATTGAAGGCGTTGCGCGAAGCCAAGCTGCAAACCAACTGGCTCGCCCCGGACGAAGCCTACGAAGCCGCTTGCCGTGAGTTCCTGTTCGACGTCCTGGCGCCGCAGCGGCGTGACGGATTCCTGAAGGAATTATCCGCGTTCGTCGCGCGAATCGGCCGCGCCGGTGCGCTCAATAGCTTGCAGCAGACGGTGTTGCGGTTGGCGTCGCCTGGGATTCCCGATCTTTATCAGGGCACCGAGTTGTGGGACTTCAGTCTGGTCGATCCGGACAACCGGCGGCCTGTCGATTTCGCCAAACGCGAGGCATGGCTCGCGCAAACGCCACCGTCCGAATTCCTGTCGAGTTGGCATGACGGACGCGTGAAACTCGCGGTGGTGCAACGCGTGCTGGCGTTGCGGGCGCATTTGCCCGAGTTGCTGAGCCACAGCGAATATCTGCCGCTCGCCGTGCGCGGAAAGCATGCGTCGAATGTGATCGCGTTTGCGCGCCGCCATGGCAATGCATGGGCCGTGGTGGTGGCGAGCCGGCTCGCTGCCGGTTTGCTCGGCGAGAAAGGCGATTTGCCGATGGTCGATCCCGAGAAATGGGAGAACACGGCGGTAGAGATGCCGCCCGATCTGTCCGCGAGAGCGCTGTTCGATTGGCTAAGCCCCGCGGCGCCCAAGGTCGATGAGAACGGATTGTTGTATCTGCGCGATGCATTGGGCGCCATGCCGATCGCGGTATTGGTGGAGGACGGCGTGC